>JALZAD010000128.1 GCA_030948555.1 Verrucomicrobiota bacterium
GTGGTTTAGCAGCCCGACTTCGTTGCCCGAGATGCTCGCGATGTTCTTCTTTGCGGGCTGGGCGGTCGCTCGCATCGCACGCACCGACTCGCCGAAAGCGAAACTCGCCGCGTCCGCCGTCCTCGTCTTCGCGCTCCTGCAATTCGTCTTCTGCTGCTACCCGGCGTTCCAGGTCCCGCTGCTCTACCTGGCAGGATTTTTATGCGTCGGCGTCGCACTGCATTTGCGCAGGATTCCGCTCCGCGGAATCGCGACACTCGCGGCTGCGTTACTGGTCACCGCTGCGGTTCTCGCCTTCTGGGTTGCAGATGTCGGCGATGTGCTGCGGCAAATTCGAAATCAGGTCTATCCCGGCAAAGTAGTCCTCGGCGGCGGCGGTTTCGCGTGGGCGAACTTCGCCGCGCCGTTTCTCGAGTTCGGAATGAATGACGACAAGTATCCAATTCCGCTCGGCAACAGTTCCGAAGGTTCCGGCTTCCTCTTTCTCCTTCCAGTCATCGTCGCGCTCGCCGCGCGCGACATCGTGCGACGCCGCTATGATCCAATCTTCCTCGCGAGCACCATCTTCCTCGTCCTCCTCGCGCTCTTCATGATCTTCGGCCTGCCCACCGTCGTCGCCGAGCGGTTGCTCCTTTCGCGGGTAAGTGGTTACCGAGCGGCGATCGCGCTCGGCGTCGGCTCAGCGATCGCGCTGTGCCGCTACTTCGCGCGTCGCGAAAACTCCGAGCCTCCGCGGAAGTCGGACCTGCCAATCCTCGCTGCGTTGACCGCTCTGCTCCTCATCTCGCTGCACATCGCGAACGCTCAGCTACGCAACTACGTCGGCGTCACCACGGTCATCGCGGCGAGCGTCTACTTCGCCGCGACGTTCCTGCTTCTATGGAAGCATCGCGTCGCGAGTGCGTGCGTCCTTCTGCTCGCCCCGCTCGTCTACGTAAACGCTCTGGTGAACCCGGTCGAACGCGGCTTGCCCGGCTTCCGCGATAGCCGCCTCATTCGCGAAGTAAGCAAGCTGCGCAAAGGCTCACCCGAAGGGCCATGGCTGGTGCTCGGGCGAAGCGATCGCAGCAACATGATGGCGCAATTTCTGAAGGCCGCCGGTGTGCCCGTGCTAGGTGGCGTTCAGGTGACACCACCGCCATGGCTCGAGCGCCTCGATCCCGAACATCGCAACGAGCAGATCTACAATCGTTACGCGCACATCGGGTTCATCCCGGAAACCGGCGGCGACCTTCGCTTCGAACGCACCGCCACTCAGAGCTACGACATCCACGTCGGGCGAAGCAACGACGCCCTCGCGAGATTAGGCGCAACTTACGTCCTCGAAGTTGATCCTCCGCCCGACGAAACTGAGCTTGCCGGCTTCGAACCGATCACCGCCTTCGACGGGTTCCGAATCTTGCGCGCGCTACCCGCGCCCTGAAACGACGAGCGTGATCTCGCCCTTCGCCGGATGCGCTTCGTAGTGCGCGAGTAACTCGGCGGCTGTCCCGCGCCGAAACTCCTCGAACTTCTTCGTCAGCTCACGCGCCACGCACAACGACCGTTCCGGCATGATCTCCGCGCAGGCCGCGAGCGTCTTCGCGATCTTGTGCGGCGACTCGAAGAAGACCGTCGTTTCCTCCCGCACCGCCGCCGCGCGCAGTTCCCGTTCACGACCGCCGCTCTTCGGCGGGAGAAAGCCGCAGTAGTGGAACCGATCGAGCGCGAACCCGGAACCGACCAGCGCGGTCAGAATGGCCGAGACGCCCGGCACGATCGTGTAAGGCAATCCGCGTTCGATGCAGGCGCGGATCAGGCGCACACCCGGATCCGAGAGCGCAGGCATTCCTGCATCGGTGATGAGCGCGATGTTTTCCCCGTCCGCCAGCCGTTGTGAAAGCTCCGCGGTCCGCATCGCTTCATTGTGCTCGTGGTAGCTAACGAGTGGTTTCCGGATCTCGAAGTGCCGCAGGAGATTCCCGGAATGCCGCGTGTCTTCCGCCGCGATCAGGTCGACCGACTTCAACACCTCAAGCGCGCGCAGCGTGATGTCGCTCAGGTTGCCGATCGGTGTCGCGACGACGTATAGCATGCGCGATCATCCGACTGAAGCGCGGCTGCGCCAATCTGCTTTTGCGCTACGGAACCTGCGGCACCTGCACCAAGCCCACGTCCGTCGTCCGTTTTCCCCGCGCACGATCACGGTGCGGCAAGGCAAAGCGTCGCCAGCGCGACGGAGAAAGCGGGGACGGAAGTTCTGCATATCCGCTGATGCAACATCACCGCGCAAACGGCTCACTCATTCGCCGGCACGTCTATGATCAGCGGCTAGCGCGCGGAGCGCCGAACTCCTGCTATTGAACTTTGTAAGCCTGGACGAGAGCTACGCCGGTCGTGTTGTTCTTGCCGCGCACGATCGCGGTATATGGGCCCGGTGAAAGGCCGATCACGATGGCCGATTCGCGATCGTCTGTCGGCGCAAGGTTTGCAGCGCGAACCGCAGCCTCTTCCGATTTCCAGTCGTCGTTCGCCGCCAGTTGATCGCCGTTCGCGTTATACAAGGCAAGCGTTGGATCAGCGAGAACACCTTGGACGCCGAACGTGCTCAGTGATGGGCCTATCGCGCGCAACACGACGCGGCTCCCGCCACCATCACCGCCGCTGATGTTGATGCCGCCGATAAGCACGTTGTCATTGGTGTCCACATAGCCCCGCGTGCTGAGGCTACTTAACTCGGAGGTTGTTCCCGTTGTCAGGTCATAGACCTGGACCAGCCCCATACCTGTTCCACCGCCGCTGCCGGAAACGATAGCGGTGTAGGCACCCGGGCTAAGTGTGGCCAAGATCGCGGACTCCTGATCATTGTCCGGCGCACGGTTTGTCGCCCGCACTTCTGCTTCCTGGCTGGTTCCGTCCGGGCGCGTCTTCCAGTTGTCGTTGCTCGCCAGGAGGGTAGAACCGCGATTGAGCGTCAAAGTAGGATCGGCCAGCAGCCCTGTAAGCCCGAACTGTGCAAGCGACGGTCCAATACCGCGGATAAGGATCTGCTTGGAGGTGCTGCCCGCAACCTCAAACCCGGCGATCAGCACATTGTCGCCGGTAAGAATACGCGCGCGGGTCGAGATACTTTCCAACTGAGAGGTCTGAGGCGTCAAGCGAACGTAGTAGACATCTTCTTCACCGTTGAACGTGCCGCAGTAAGCGACGTCCGCTCCCGCGCTATCGGAAACAATCGAGATGTAGTCGCCGATCTTATTTTGCTTCGGATAGCCAATCAGAGGATTGAACGGAGCACTCGCGGCCACGTTGCGCGACCAGGTAACACCTCCATCCAGGCTGTAGGAGTAGAAGAGCTGCGAATCGAGGTCGTTCGCCGCGTTGCGCGAATCAAGCCAGACCGCATCGATCCGTCCATTTGGCGCAACTCCGAGGGCAGCTAGCCAGTGCCACTTATTCGGGTTTGGTGGATCGTCGTTGATGCGCTGTGGGCTGCTAAACGACTGTCCGCGGTTTGTGCTCCGAACGAACATGACATCGCTCCTGCTAACTCCCGTCCTTAAGCTACCCAGGAGGTAAACGTTGTTGTTCGTGTTGCTGCCGGATCGGTCGACGCCGACATAAAGCTGACCAACGAGGCCTTCGGGATTAATGCGCCGGCTCGAATCGACGACCCCGCCCATCGACACAGGCGTCACCAGGTCGAAGGTCGGGATGACCGCGGCATTCTTTGCGTCCGTCGAGCGTTCACACCAAATCTGGTCGGAATTCGGGCTGACACCTACAAGAAACAAGTTGCCGTCAGAGTCGACATCGAGTGTTCCCCAGATCGCCGACCGCGGCAGGTAGATCGGATCGAGCCAGGTAAATCCGCCGTCAGTTGAACGACTAAACTGGCGGCCGTTGTAGTTATTTCCCGCAGTGCTCCAGTATTGATACTGGAAGCCATGTCCGCTGCTGTTCGTGCGGTCGATCGTGAACCATTGCTTGTCGCCGCCGGTAGCTGGCGCGAGATCAGTCCAGCTCACTCCGCCATCCAGCGAGCGCCACATGTCATCGTAGAAACTCTGGAGCAGGCTAAGGTAGAAGAAGCGACCAGCCTCGTCAGAGGCTAAGACCGGGTCACTGCGGAAGACGTTCGGCTCCAGCACCCCAGGGGAGCTCCAGGTGGCTCCGCCGTTCGCGCTGAACCCGCGACCTGATTGACGGAAGTTCGAAGCAACGCTGTTGAATTGCCGCCATCCCACAGCCATTCGGTTATGAGTTGTCGGGTCGACGGCGAGGGAAGGTTCATTCGCGGCGTCGCCTACAATGTTGTTGCCGTTTGCGTCAACGTTCACCTGGTAGCTGGTGAACCCGTTGAAGCTCGAAATCATCTGCGGCGAGCTGTCCGTCCGGAAGATGTACATCGGCGGGTCGTCCATCTTCTCCAGACGCTCCTTCTTCAGGTCTCGTCCCGTCTGTGCGTCAGCGGCGCGAAATACCAAAAGAACCGCGCAGGCGAAGCCAACCATGCGCATCAGCGAAGCCCAGCGTGTCCCCAAACCCATGGTCTAAGTGTAAGCGCGATCAGCCGAAATTCACAGCGCGCCGGCGGACAAAGTTCTTCTCCGGCTTGGGCGCTAGCTTT
>JALZAD010000138.1 GCA_030948555.1 Verrucomicrobiota bacterium
CCGCAAAAGCAAACCGCGCGCTGACTACGCCAACCTCTCACAAGCATGTCATCCCGAGCCGCGAAGACGGCGAGGGACCTCGCGCAGGGTGCTTGGACTAACGACTGAACCGAAGATGATCCAAGCACCCTATGCGAGGTCCTTCGGCGCGCTGCGCCAGCCTCAGGATGACGTGCGTTGGAAACGTAGATCCGGGCGGCTCTAGTCGCCTGCGTTTAGAGCGCGCGCCTTCCGGACAGAGCCTGATACAGCGTCAGCTCATCGGCAGATTCCAGGCCGCCGCCTGCCGGCAAACCATGCGCGATTCGCGTGATGTTCACGCCCAACGGACGCAGCAGCTCGACCAGGTAATTCGTTGTCGCTTCACCTTCGACATCCGCTGCGAGCGCGAGGATCACCTCGGTGAATCCTTCGCTCTTCACCCGCGCGAGCAGCGCTTCGATCCGCAAATCCTCCGGCCCGACATGATCGAGCGGCGAGATCCTTCCGCCTAACGAGTGGTAGCGGCCGCGAAACGCGCTCGTTCGTTCGAGCGGGAGAATGTCGGTCGGCTGTTCGACCACGCAGAGCAGATCAGGCGCGCGGCTTGGATCAGCGCAGATCTCGCAGATCTCTTCCATGGTGAAAAACCCGCACTTCGCGCACGGTCGAATTGTTTCACGCGTTCTCACGATCGCGCGCGCAATCTGGTCCGGCTGATCGGCGCGCGATTGCACCATCCAGAGGGCGATTCGCTCCGCGGAGCGCGGGCCGACTCCGGGCATGCCGCGAAGTTGCGCGATCAATTCCCGGATCGCCGCCGGATATTCCGTCTTCCTCAAAGCGCCAGCGGCTAGTCTGCTGCGACCAGGTGCAAGGCGAGCGGCTCGAGCCGGCGCAGATATAACTGCAACGGCGCGTCCTCTTCTTCGTCCGGACCGCGCGCTCGTTGGAACTGCGTGTACGCTTCGGCCCAGCGCTTCTCACGGTAAAGCACAACGCCGTTCCAGAACGAGTCGCGTCGCGCGAGCTGGTCCGGGGTCGCTTCGCTCGCGAGCGTGAGCGGCTCGTAAATTTCATGTCGCTCCCGCACGTCGACGCCGCTTAGAAAATCAATCGGCCGCGCCACGATATTCTTGCTTGCGAGCTCGAAGGTTCCCGGGCCAACCAGGATCGACGACCCGTAAAACCGATTCGCAATGCAGAACCGGCGCGCGAGTTCGACCGGCTCACCGGTCGCGAGCAACGCCCGCCGGCCGTCCTGCTGTAGCGGACAGAAAATCATCGAGCCCGAACTGATGCCGATGTGAATGCCGAACCTGCTCATGATTCCCTCGCCGCCGCTTCCCCGCAGCTTCTCGAAAGACCCGAGCAGATTAAGCGCATGCCGCGTCGCGGTCTCAGCTTGCTCTGTGTCGCCACCCGGAAATCCGAAGAACGCTACGATGCCTTCGCCGCTGATGCTGTCGATGTAGGCGCCAGCTTTCACGAACGACTCGGTGGCGTGTTGAATGAAGCGGTCCGTGATCTGCGCGATCATCTCCGGCGGGCAGTCGTCCGCGAGGTCATGTTTGTTCGCGATGTCGCAGACCACTGCGGTGACTTCGAAGCTTCGCGGCTCCGGTTCATAGGCGACATCACCTGCCGCGATTTGCGAGAACCGCTCATCCGAGACACGCCCGCGGAATAACTCGTTAGCCACACCCGATTTGCTCCGGCCGGTAAACGCGCCATACCCGCTGACCGCTGCGCAACTCAACGCCACCGCGAGGATGGAAGGCAGCGGCTGAAAATAAGTTTGAAAAAGGAGCGCGACCCAGCCGATGACGAACAGCTCGACGGCAAAGATCGCGACCGGCAGCAACAGGCTCTTTCGCCGCTGGCTATTCGCGACCAGCCAGGCCGCGCCTAACGAGAGGATCAGCACGAGCAGGTATTGCGCTTTGACCCCGATCGTCTTCGGCGGCGACTGACCCGCCGTGACTAGGCGCGCAATCCCCTCCTCCAGCGGGAGGGTGACGCGCAGTGCATGCAGCGCGATAACAATGACGCTGACCGCAAAACCAGCGATCAGCGCCACGATCGTGGAGCGTTTCATCGGAGCACTGCTCTCAATGATTTTCCGGCGAGGCAAGCGGATAGTGCGACTGCACGACCAGCTCGCTCAGATACTTGTCCGGCGTTTCCACCGCGGCCGACGGCAGAACGAAACCGCTCTGCCCCTTGTTCTTTCGCACGAGGCTTAGGCCAAATTGGTAATCCTTGAATAAGTGGGCGCAAAGTTCCGGCATCGTCATTCGCTCGGCGTGCGCACGCTGCACGAGCCGCGCAATCGCTGCTTCGTCGAAGCTCAGCTGCAGGCCGTGCTCGCGTGAAAATTCGTCGGCCCACGTGCGCGCGTTTTGCGCGAGCGCTGCTTCCTCCTGCTTGCTCCCTTCCGCCATCAAACGCTCGAGCACGCGCTGCGGTTCGCGCACCAGTTCGGTCGAGACACGCAGTTGCGTCAGCCCGGAACCGGCGAGGTGATATTTAAAATCGCGCAGCAGTTTTTCAAAAACTGTGAGCAACGCGCGTGCGCCGGTTTTCTCCTTCGCCGCGTCTTCTGCGAGGATGCGCAACGCTTCGTCTTCAAAGCTGATCTCGATCCCGTAAGCGCGGAAGGCGCGCTCGTATTGCCGGAGAATGCTTCCCTCCGAAAACTTCATGATCTTGTAGAGATCGTCCGGCGTGAGTTCTTCGCAGACCACGCGCACCGGCAAGCGCCCGATGAACTCCGGCTCGAATCCGAAGTCGATGAAGTCCTGCGTGCGCACAAACTGGAACAGCTCGTTATCCATCACCTGCCGCGGCTCCGAGTTGAAGCCGATCGTGCCCTGCGCGAGCCGCTTCGAAACGCGCTGCTTCAAGCCTTCGAACGCGCCGCTCACGACAAACAAAATGTGCCGCGTGCTGATCGTCTCCCGCTTCGACTTCCCGCGGCGCTGAAACTCAAAGGCCGCCTGCAGCTGCGATTGAATATCGTTCGCGCTGCGCACCGGCACCTCCGTCTCTTCCATCAACTTCAAGAGCGTCGTCTGCACACCGCGCCCGCTCACGTCACGGCCCGCATGATTTTGCGCCGCCGCGATCTTGTCGATCTCGTCGATGTAAACGATGCCGAATTGCGCGAGCGAAACATCCCCGTCGGCCTTGTTCACGAGCTCGCGCACCAAATCCTCCACATCACCGCCCACGTAACCCGTCTCGCTAAACTTCGTCGCGTCCGCCTTCACGAACGGCACCTTGATCAGCTCCGCGATGTGCTTGATCAGGTAAGTCTTCCCGACCCCGGTCGGCCCGACGAGAATCACATTCTGCTTCGCGTATTCGATTTCCTCCGCGCGCTGGGGATCGTCGCGCTCCAGACGGCGCAGATAATTAACGTGATTGTAGTGATCGCACACCGCGATCGAGAGCACCTTCTTCGCCTCATCCTGCTTGATCACGAACCGGTCGAGATGCGCCTTGATATCCCGCGGCAGAAAATGGAACGCGAACTCGTCGTTGCTCTCCCGCGCCGGCTTCTCGTCATCGCCCGCCTCCGCCGTATCGGGCTGCGCAAAGGAAGCGAATTGCACCTTGTCGCCAAAGTTCGTCTTCATGAACTCCGAGAGCTTCGATCTCAATTCTTCCGGTGACGGAAACGGTGGGTTTTGATCCATGTGAAGGGCCGGGAAGTTACCCGCATGGCCGCGGGTGTAAACGTCGACACCTTCGACCGCTTCCGCACAATTCCGTTCATCGAAGCCATGCAAGATCGAAGCGCATTTCAGCGTTCCAGCTTCCGCTTTCGGTGTTCAAAAAGGCGTCCATCGACCGCAACAGATAATTCTCCGACCCGCAGAGCGCGCTCACCGAACACGTCAGTTCAGCGAAACGAGCGCGTCACTCGCTTCCTTGAGCGTGTCAGCCATCTGCTCCAGCGCGTAAGCAGCCGCCTCGACGATGTCAGCGGCTGACTCGACCGCCTCAGCGCCTTCCTAGAGCCTCGCAGCGGCGAACTCGAGCACGTCAGCCGACGAAAAAACCGTGCAGACGCCTTGTCGACCGTGTCAGAGCCTGTCTGACGATCTCAGCAGTCCTCGCGAGCGCGTCAGCAGCCTACTTGAGTGCGTTAGCACCGTCGGCGGAAAGAGAAGAACGCGCCCAGCCAACGCCGTAAGGACCGTGCCTGCCGCGTGCTGCCGCATTCACTCGCTCAAGACGATCGCGACCGTGCGCCTCAGACGCGAGACCTACGGCAGATCGCTTTCCGACGCAGGGCAAAGATGACGAATCCTCCGAGGGCGAGCGATGCAATCGTCGAGGGCTCCGGGACCGCGATAAAGTTGTTTAACACCACATCCGTGGGATCGAACGCGCTCGAGGGACCATAGTTTACCTGGAATGAGCCGAGTCCGTCCGCCGTCGTGAGGCGGGCGCCATTCACCACGTTCGAGAATGCGCCGAGGAGCGTTTGATTGGAATCGAGGATGCTAAACATTTGCCCGCCGCTCGGCGCGAAACCGTTCGCCAAATGTAACGTCAGAGTGCCTTGGAGGGTCAGGGCAACAGTTCCAACCTGCGTCAGGAGATCGTACTGCGTTCCTTGAGTGACACCGCCGATGTCGATGTCGATGTTGGAGGTCGAGCCGAGCGTAACATTCCCGTTTATGGTCAAATGCCCCGCGCCCAAAAGCCCGGGCGCGATGGTGCCCGCGTTACTCACATTTGCGTTGACGGTGCCGTTGCCTTCGAGTCGGCCGCCGGATATCGTTACTGTCTGGGCGATGTTGGACAAGGAGGCAGTCAATGTGCCGTTGTTGAGTCGCGTGGTTCCGGCCGTCTGGGTATAGCCGGCGGGAACGGCGAGAGTGCCGCCATTGGCCGCTTCGAGAACACCCGCATTTGTGAAGCTCGCAGGCTGGATAGTGAGCGTGATGCCGTTGGTCTGGCTGGAGATAAGCCCGTTGTTGGTTAACGCCATCGCCCCACCGTAATACAAGCTTCCGCCAATCTGGCTGTTGGCCGTCAGGCCGGTTGCCGTCTGGATCACTCCAGTAGCCCCGACGGTAAACGCGCCGGCCGTGCCGTTCATCTCCACGTTTCGCCCGCCCGGGTTAGTCCCCTCAAAAAGGATCGTCCCACTTAAGGTCTGCCCCGGCGCAAAACCCAGCCCGCTGTTGATCCCGCTCAGGTGCGCGGTGGTAAAGGTGGTCCCACCACCGATCTTGGTCCGCGCCCCATTGGCGCTCAGGGTCA
>JALZAD010000149.1 GCA_030948555.1 Verrucomicrobiota bacterium
ATCGCGTCGACATCCTGCTGGAGCTGC
Organism: Verrucomicrobiota bacterium; assembly: GCA_030948555.1. Classification (GTDB taxonomy): domain Bacteria; phylum Verrucomicrobiota; class Verrucomicrobiia; order Chthoniobacterales; family UBA10450; genus JACCTI01. The sequence goes on from JALZAD010000149.1 coordinate 28, forward strand.
GCCTCATCGAGCCGCCCGGACTTATCGAGGAACGAGATCAACGTCCGTCCCTTCGTCTTCATCTGTTTGCGCAGCTTGTAATCGCTGACGTGCGCATTGCCTTCGAAACGCACCCGGCTGATCGCCCCGCGCTCGCCTTCGTTGATCGTGTAAAAGACGCGCGCCAGTCCGCGCGCATCGCTCTCCACCTTGTATTGAACGTCGACGTCGTTGAAGCCCTTCTCGCGATAGAGATCGAGGATGTTCTGGCGCCCTTTGCCGAGCGCGTCTTCATCGAGCGCGCCATTCAACTTCACGCCCACCTTCCTCTTTAAGACACGCGCGGAGAACCGCTGCGAACCTTCGATCACGATCTCGCTCACCACGCCGCGGGTTTGCACCGCGACGATCACCTTCACGCCGTCCCCGGCCGGCTGGCCGAAAATGCGCACGTTCTGGATCCGGCCGGTGCTGTAAAGATTGCGGATGTCCTGTTCGGCGATCGCGTCGGAATAAGTGTCGCCGACCTTGGTGCGCATCTGCGCCAGGATGCGATCGCGGCTGATCGTTTCCGGCCCGGTGTATTGCACATCGACGGAACGGATTTTCAATCCGCCGTTCTGCTGCGCGTGCGCGAAAGGTGAGGTGAGGATGGCCAGGAGCAACGCGACGAAATAGAACGGCGCGAAGCTGCGGGACGGGCGACTTTTCATAGAGGAAATGAGGTAGCGGGCGACGGTCTGGCCCGAGCAGGCGTATTACTTGGTAGGGAGCGGGGGGTCGTCAAGGGGAATTGCGCCTGTCCAGCCGTGCGCAATGCCTCTGTAAACCCATGATTGATAGAGGAAGATCGCGTCACCGGCGGCCCGGTTACAGGAGTTCGTACCAGTTGTTGCGCCGACGCGGCTCGTAGCCCGCTTCGCGGATCAACTGCTCGATGTCCGCGGCGTTCAGGCGGAAGGTCGTGCCCGCGCTGCTGACCACGTTTTCTTCCATCATGACCGAGCCGAAGTCGTTCGCGCCGTACTTGAGCGCGATCTGCCCGATGTGCGGACCCTGCGTGACCCATGAGCTTTGCACGTTCGGGAAGTTGTCGAGGAAGATGCGGCTGAGCGCCTGCATTCGCAGATACTCTGCGACGCCCGTCGGGCGTTTCACTTTCAAAACCGTGTTCTCGGGCTGAAAGGTCCAGCAGATAAAGGCGGTGAATCCACCGCTCGCGTCCTGTTGATCGCGCAAGCGCTGCAGATGCTCAATCCGATCTTCGATCGTCTCGACATGTCCGAACATCATCGTGGCGCTCGAGTTCAAACCCTCCTCATGCGCGATCTGCATGACCTCGAGCCACGCATCGGAATTGCACTTCAACGGCGAGATGCGCTGCCGAACGCGATCGACCAAAATTTCCCCGCCGCCGCCGGGAATCGATCCAAGACCAGCCGCCTTAAACTGGCGAATCACCTCCCGCAGCGGCATCTGAAATACCTCCGCAAAATGCTGGAACTCCGGCGGACTGAAGCCGTGGATGTTGATGTGCGGATACTTCGCCCGGATGTGCTGCAGCAGGTCGATGTACCAGCGGAAGGGCAGCTTCGGATGATGCCCGCCTTGCATCAAAATCTGCACGCCGCCTTCGGCGCTGAGTTCATCCAGCTTCTGGTCGAATTGCTCGAAGCTGAGGACGTAATGATCCGCGTCCTTCTCCGTGCGATAGAACGCGCAGAATTTGCAGTAAACGTTGCAGACGTTCGTGTAGTTGATGTTGCGGTCGACGATGTAGGTCACGATCTCCTCGCCGCGCTCATTGAAACTAGCGCGCTTCGCGCGATTGCGCCGTTCGTTTGCGAGCGCACCGAGTTCCGCCAGCGGCCAACGATAGAGTTCGAGCGCCTCCGCCGCGGAAATGCGTTCGCCGCCGAGGATCTTCTCGGAAATCGATTGTTCAGCAGCGAGCGCGACCATTGCCGCAGATGGTAGCCGACACCGCGGCGCGACGCACGTGCTTCGTCAGCGGCCCGGAAGTAGTGCACGTTCACGAGCATGAAAGAGATCGCGGTCATCGGCGCCGGTGTCTCCGGTCTGACCTGCGCGGTGCTGCTCGCGGAACGCGGCGAGCGGGTGACGATTTTCGCCGAGGAAACCGGCCTTCAAACGACCTCTGCTGCAGCGGGTGCAATCTGGTATCCCTACGACGCCGAGCCGCTCGAAAAGGTGATCGCCTGGTCCCTCGCCACATATCGGACGCTCGTTCGCCTAACGAGTGAGCCGGGCGCGGGCGTGGCCATGATTGAGCTGCGTTGCTACGCGCGAGCCGGCGAGATCGAGTTCCCCGCCTGGGGAACAGAACTCCGCGCGCGGCATCTCGCCTCCGTGCCGGCTCAGTTCACCAGCGGCTTCGCGATCGACGTCCCGCTGATCGATACCTCGATCTATCTCGATTACCTGAACGCCCGCTTCACCCGCGCGGGCGGTTCGTTCGTTTCGCGCAGGTTCTCCCGCCTCGACGAAGTGCCGCCGCATTTCTCCGCCATCATGAACTGCGCCGGCGTCGGCGCGCGCGAGCTCGTTTCCGACACGGCGGTCGAGCCACATCGCGGTCAGGTCGTGCTCGTGGCGAAGAACGATCTCGATCACGCGATCGTCTGCGACGACGCGCCGCTGATGTACGTCTTCCCGCGGACGAACGACTGCGTCTTCGGCGGCACCAACGAGATCAGCGAAAATCGCCAGCCGAACGCGGCGCAGACCGCTTCTATCATACAAGAATGCACGCGGGTGCTCGGCACGACAGCTCCACCGGTCGTCGGTGAACGCGTCGGCCTTCGCCCTTATCGCAAAAGCGGCGTCCGACTCGAGCGCGACTCGTTAGGCGATGGCCGCTGCGTGGTGCACAACTACGGCCACGGCGGCTCGGGATTCACCCTCTCCTGGGGCTGTGCCGAGGAAGCGCTACGTTGCCTAACGAGCGACTAGCCCGGGCTGCTTCCGTTCACCGCCTGCTCCCAGCACTTCGATTGCAAGGCGGCCAGCGCGGCCGCTGTTTCCGCCTGTTTCTTGCTTCGCCCCGTGCCTTCGGCCAGCTGCAATCCTTCCCAGACCACCCGCACCACAAAAGTCTTTTCGTGTTCGCGTCCGCTCTCGGAAATTAACTCGTACACAGGACTGCGCGGCGAAATCGCCTGCAGCGTTTCCTGCAAATGCCCCTTCGGATTGATGTCGATCGGCTCGGCTTCGATCTGCGTCAGGTCCTCGGTCGCGAGCGTGAGGACGAATCGCCGCGCGGTTGCCAAATCCGTGTCCAGATAGACGGCACCGAGCAGCGCTTCGAACGCATCCGCCAGCGTCGACGTTCGCTCGCGTCCGCCGCACGCTTCTTCGCCGCGGCCCATCATGAGGAACTTCCCGAGATTGAGCCGTTGGGCGTGCCGCTTGAGCGCTTCGCGCGAGACCAGCCGCGATCGCAGTTTCGTTAGGCGCCCTTCCGCTTCGCGCGGAAAGAGCGTGTACAAATGCTCCGTCATGATCAGCTGCAAGACCGCGTCGCCTAAAAACTCGAGCCGCTGATTATCAAAATGATGACGCTGCGTTTCGTGCCCGAGACTCGGGTGCGTCATCGCCTCCGCGAGCAGGAGCGCGTTGCGAAACTTGTGGCCGATTCGTTCCTCGAGCGGGTTCAAAGTTTCACCATGCTAGCGGTCGCGCGTTCGTTTTTCCAGAACCGGCCGCCTCAGTGTTGCTGAAAAATCGCCAGCGACGTGATGACGTCGACCGCGCGTTGCAACACCGGGTCGCGCGCCGCTGGTTTCTCTGCCGAACCTTTTCGCCGCTGCGCAGCTTCCGCTGCTTCGAGTTCCGGATTCCGTCCCGACAAGAGCGCCGCTTCATTCAGGTGCGGCCGTTCCGCTTCGAAAATAAACGGGCCCATTCCCTTCTCGGCGCTCTGCTGAAACACGATGCGCTTATCGGGCAGAGGCATCTCGACTGGCAGGTCGGGCTTCACGCCGCTCGGAAAAATCGAGTGCCCGTCGGGCAGCACCGCTTCCGCGACGGCGACACGCAGAGTGCGTCCGCCATTCAGCGGCAGATCGGAAAACTCCACCGCCTGACCCGGCGTCGGCTGTCCAATCACGAGCGCCTTATTCTGCAGACGGAGCAACCCGGCGATGACTTCGGCGGGGCCGGACGTCTCCCCATCCGCGAGCACAATCATCAGCTGGTCGTAAGCCGGATCGCGATCGTTCGTGAAAACGCGCTCCTGCTTCGCGCTCGCACGTCGCAGGGTAAAGAGCGGTTTGCCTTTGCCGACAAATCGCTTCGCGAACTCGCCCGCGATCGTGAAGTCGTTCGTTGCCGGACTCGCGCGCAGATCAATCACCGCCGCGTCGATTTTCTTCGCACGCATGTTCTGCAAGCTGGCATCGAGCGCCTGCAGATTCGGCGGCGTTAACGCACCAAGTCGCAGGTAGCCAATGTGCCCTTCGATGACTTCGCCGAAGAACGGATTGGTTGACTCGTTAGGCTGCGGCGCGCGTTCCGCGAACAACGTCACGCCCGGTCCGATGCGTTCCAGCAGGCCATACAAGGTGGCGCGTGCGAGCTCCGTTTCGTTGACCGCCTCCGGGTTGATGTAGTTCGACTTCAGGAGCTGCACCGCCTGCTGCAAATCAGCCGTCGGCATAGAGTCGATCATCGTCTCAACCGAAGGTGGCGCCGGCGTCGCTGTTGGACTCGCCGCGGCGCTCGGCACTGGCGAAGGAGAAGGCGCGGCCATCACCCGACAGGCGAAAACTGCACCGATAAGAAAAGGCGAAGCGCGTCGCAACATCGATCGGGCGCGACGTTATCGCGCGGCAGGCGGAAGGGCAATATCCCGCCGGTAATGCGCGCCTTCGAAATGAATCCGGCCGACCGCTTCGTAGGCTCGTGACCGCGCCTCATTCACATCCGCACCGAGCGCGGTAATCGCCAGAACACGTCCGCCGGCGGTCACGACCGTACGGTTTTCGCGCCGCGTTCCCGCATGAAAAACATGCACGTCGGCGAGTTCTGCAACAGCCTCGAGACCGCTGATCACTTTGCCCGTTTCGTAACTCCCGGGATAGCCGCCCGACGCCATGACCACAGTGACCGCGGTGCGGTCGTCCCATTCAGCCGTCGTGTTCTCGAGCGTGCCGTCCACCGTCGCCTCGATCAGGTCTAACAAGTCGCTCCGCAAACGCGGCAGGATCGTCTGCGTTTCCGGATCGCCGAAGCGGCAGTTGAATTCGAGCACGCGCGGCCCGTCGCTGGTCAACATCAAGCCGGGAAAGAGCAGCCCGCGGAACTCGTCCCCGCTCGCCGCGAGGCCGCCGATCAACGGCCACATCACCTCGCGATGAAATCGTTCCTCCGCCTCCGCGCTCCAGTTGTCCGCCGGGCTGACCGCGCCCATTCCGCCAGTATTCGGCCCCTCATCGCCATCGAAGGCGCGCTTGTGATCACGCGCCGAACCGAGGATGCAATATTTGTCGCCGCTCACCAGCGCGTGCAACGAGCACTCTGGTCCGCGCAGAAATTCTTCGACCACAATCCGGCGTCCCGCCTCACCGAAGGTCCCTTCGTTCATCATCGCGTTGATCGCCGTCCGCGCTTCCGCCGCATCCGTCGCGATGATCACGCCTTTTCCGAGCGCAAGTCCATCGGCCTTGATCACGATCGGAAACTGCAGCCGCTCACAGAAACGCAGCGCCTCGTCGCTCGAATCAAACCAGCCAGCGAGCGCGGTCGGGATGCGGCAGCGGCGCATGATTTCTTTCGCGAAAATTTTTGACGACTCGAGCCGCGCCGCACTTTTCGTCGGGCCGAAAACGCGCAGCCCTTGCGCTTGGAAAACATCCACGATCCCTGCGGCGAGCGGATCGTCCGGTCCGATCACCGTCAGGTCGACCGCGTTCTCCTTGGCGAAGGAAACCAGCCCCGCGATGTCGTTCGCTTTCAGCGGAACATTCTGCCCGAGCGACTCCGTTCCAGCATTGCCCGGCGCACAGAAAATCCGATCGGCGCGCCGCGACTGCCGGAGCTTCCAGGCCAGTGCGTGTTCGCGGCCACCGCTTCCCACGACGAGGATTTTCACGCGTTTGGGAGGGACACGACGCGACCGTGTGACAGCGTCGCACGGAAGGCAAGCCGGCAGTCGGGGCGAAGGCAGCTGCTTGCTTCAAAGCGTATCCATCATACACAACCTGATGGCGAAAAACGGCGCCACCTACAACGTCCTCAGTCCCGGCTGTCCGTCGCGCCTCGTGCTCGATCGCATCGCCGACAAATGGACCGCGATCATCATCCAGATCCTCGCCCGCGGCTCGCTTCGTTACTCCGCCTTGCAGCGCGAAATCGGCGACGACATCTCGCAGAAAATGCTCACCCAAACCCTGCGCAGCCTGGAGCGCGACGGACTCGTTAGGCGAAAGGTCCATCCGGTCGCGAGCCCAAAGGTGGAATACTCGCTCTCGCCGCTCGGCCGCAGCTTGCTTGAGCCGTTGCAAATCCTCTGCCGCTGGACGGAAAAGCACCTGAGCGAACTCGAAGCTCATCGCACCCGCGCCAACGGGACGAACGGCCTAACGAGTCATCCGCGCGTGTGAGCACGCGGGTCTTTCTGCTTTCGCCGGCCTACGCCGGCGGACAACGCGCGCGCATGCTCATGAGCGAACGCGCGCAGTTCGATCTCGCGGTTCGTTTGCGCAGTGACGATCCGCCGACGCTCGGCCAAGTGTTTACCTTCCTGAGCGGTCTCTACTTCCGCGGCAAACTCGCCTACGCCAAAGCCTTCGCGACCGGCTCAGCCGCATTCGTCATCACGCCGAATCGCGGCCTGCTCCACGTCGATCATGCGATCGGTCTCGAAGATCTGCGCGCCTTCGGCGAAGTCGATATTCACGAGGACGATCCGCGTTATACGAAGCCGCTCGTGCGCGACGTGAAGAAGCTCAAGAAAACGCTGCCGCGCGATGCGCAGGTGGTGTTGTTAGGCAGTATCGCGACGGGTAAATACGTCGATGTGCTGGTGGAGAATTTTGCCGATCGGTTGGTCTTTCCGCGCGACTTCGTCGGGCGCGGCGACATGAGTCGCGGCGGTCTCCTTTTGCGCTGCGCGGTCGATTCCCGCGAGCTCGACTACATCCCGGTGAGCGGCGCGGTGCGACATGGAAAACGGCCGCCGAAGCTCGAGCCGCGAAGATATACGAAATGAAGTTGAAGCCGCCCTTGCCGCCGATGGAAGCGAAGTCGGTCGATAAAATTCCAACCGGCGACGATTGGCAATACGAGCCGAAGTGGGATGGCTTCCGGTGCATCGCCTTTCGTGACGGCGACGATGTTTATCTCCAGTCGAAGGCTGGTCAGCCGCTCGCGCGCTACTTCCCCGATTTGGTCGAGGCGATCGCCGCGATCAAAGCGAAGCAGTTCGTGATCGATGGCGAGTTGGTCATCGAAGTCGATGGCGCGCTCTCGTTCGATGAGCTCCAGCTCCGGCTCCATCCCGCCGCCAGTCGAGTGAAGAAACTCGCAGCGGCGCATCCGGCGATGATGATCGTCTTCGATCTGCTCGCGAATGAAGACGGCGATGACTTGTTAGGCCAATCGCTCGCGGAGCGTCGCGCGGCACTTGAGCGCTTCGCGAAGAAGCATCTCGGTAAAGAAGATCGAGTTCGTCTCTCGCCCGCCACGACCGATCTCGCGCAGGCAAATCGCTGGTTCGATAAAGTCGGCGGTGATCTGGACGGCGTGATCGCGAAGCAGATCGATGCGGCGTACGCGTCCGGCGAACGCACCGCGATGGTGAAGGTGAAACAGATCCGCACGGTGGATTGCGTGATCGGCGGGTTCCGTTACGCATCGAACAGCAAGCTGCTCGGCTCGCTCCTTCTCGGGCTCTATGACGACGCCGGGTTGCTGCATCACGTCGGGTTCACTTCCGCTTTCAAAAAGGAAGATCGCAAAGAGCTGACCGAGCGATTCGAAGCGCTCAAGAAAGCGCCTGGCTTCACCGGCAACGCGCCCGGGGGGCCGAGCCGTTGGAGCACGGAGCGCAGCGGCGAATGGGAACCGGTCGACCCGAAAACGGTCGTCGAAGTCACCTACGATCATTTCACCGGCGGACGTTTTCGCCACGGCACGAAGATCGTCTGTTGGCGCAAAGACAAAGCGGCGCGGCAATGCACGCTCGATCAGGTGACCGGCCGCGAGGGCAAATCGCTCGCGCTGCTTTAGCTCAGCGGCGCGGGATATTCCGTCTTCAAAACAGACGAGAGCGGCACGTCCCAGCGGATCTTTTCGCGGTCGTAATCCCCCACCTTTTGCGCGAGTAACGAGACGCCGAGCGGCAGCTCGAAATCGCACAATCCGCGGGTCGGCGCTTCGTCGACTAACGAGTGCACCTTGCCCGGAATTCCTTCCGCCGAACGAATGACCGCGAAGCCGAGCGGCGGACTGAAGAGCAGATGCAAACCGGCGACGGGAAAGCGCCAGAAATCCCACGGCTGTTCGTGCGGCGGCCAGTTCGGATGGGTGGACAAATAGCAGAGGCCGCCGGGCTTCAGGACGGTGTTGATTTCCATCACCGCCTTCCACGGAAAGGCGAGATGCTCGAAGACGGAAACAGAGAAGACGGCGTCGAACTCGTTAGGCGAAAAGATCGTGCTCAACCCGTGCGCATCGCCGATGAGATCGACTCCCGGTCCTTCATGAATATCGAGCCCGACATAACGCTCCGCGGTCGGGAACAGATGGCGCCGCGTTGTCCCGCTGACCGCGCGCGAGCCGATCTCGAGGATCGAGTAGTTCGGAATCGCCGCGCAGCGCGCGCAGAAATCCGGCAGCGTCACGTGGTAAGGATCGTCACTCGCCTTACGCAGAAAAGGCGCGTAGATCGCCTCCGCTTGCTCGGTCGCTTCCTTGAGCGAAGCGGCGCGCGCTGACTTCTTCAACCAACCCACCGGCGCATGATGAAGCCGCGCGCGCGAAGCGCAACGCTCAACCCGCGCTCACTGCTTCGCGTTCCAGTCGAACGTGATGTTCGGCTCATAGCCGCCGCCGTTGAGCAGGCCGGCAGGCGGTGGATCGACCCGCGTCACGCGATTCGCGATGGCTGCGATTGATTCGTCGACCACGACGTTGCCGGAGCTCCGCACCACTTTGAAAGCCGAGACGCGGCCGTCCTGCTCGATGCGCAGATGAACCTGAGCGGACAATCTCGCGCCATTCGCGACCACCGTGGTCGGCTGCTCCCAGGCGCGATGAAAACGGTCGTGCAACATGTCGGCGTACCAGCCGGCATCGATGCCGTTCGCGGCCGTGCCGGTTTGTGTGCCGCCGCTCGGTTCGCCGCGCGCTGGAGTGCCGTTCGGCGCCTTCGCGATGTTTGAAGGCTTCGCTTTTGCGACAACGGCCTTCGCAGGTTTCTGCACCTTCGGCTTCGCCATCGCCGCGCTCGGTTTTGGCGACGGCTTTTTGTTTGGCGTGGCAGTGGCGGTCGGCCGCGGCTTAGGCGTCGGCGTGGGCGTCTCCTCCTCAGCCGGAGGCGGGGTCCGCATGGTGAGCGGATCTTCCATCGGCGTCACGGCCGGTTCAGCGGCGGGAGTTGGATCGGCCGCGAGTTCGTTCTGCGCGATGACCGCAAGCTCCGGCGCACCCGTTGCCGAAGCACTCACTGAGCTTGGATCCATCCACACCACGTTTGCGATTGTCGGCGGCCCTGCGCTTCCACTCCACCGCGCCAGCCCAGCCAAGACGATGAGATGAATCAGGCCAACGATCGCCGCGTTGCGCCAGAATTTTGCGTCACGCGACATGGCCTAAGGAGTCTCCGGTCGCGTCGCGATTCCCACCTTCGAAATCTGCGCGCGCTGCATCACGTCCATCAGGCCGATGAGCGTTTGCACAGGCAGTTCGCGATCGGGTCGGATGACAACGGCGACATCGGGATT
>JALZAD010000213.1 GCA_030948555.1 Verrucomicrobiota bacterium
AGCGTCGACCAGCGGTCGAGGCTCGGCCAGGTCGACAGACTTGGAGTTTGATAACGTATTAAGCTCATTGGTGTGTGTCCTTTCTCTTGGAAATTGTTGCGGCTTTCTTTTAAGCGAGTCGAATGCCAGAGGAATACTGCCCAAGCACAACCATTGTAAGTCGCAGAATAACGCTATTTTATGCCGAGTCGTTAGCGCGGCGTTCGGTGAATCGAATGTGACTCGGTGGCACAAACGAACGGATTTAGTCGGGTGGCGAAAGTGACATTCTTGCACGACAACGGATGAACTTGCGGCTGTTGCCACCGTCAATCCGCCAAGGTAAACAGAACGTGTGACGGGCGACACGACGCAGGAGCGCTTCATGCGCAACGCGCTAGCCGAAGCTTGGAAAGGCGTCGGTCAGACAAGCCCTAATCCGGCGGTTGGTGCTGTTTTGGTGCGCGGGCTTGAAGTCATGGCCCGCGGCCATCACCGGGCACCCGGCGCTGCGCATGCGGAAGTCGAGTGCCTTGCCGCATTTGGCCGTGCGGTTCCGGCAGACGCGACGCTCTATGTGACACTTGAGCCGTGCTCTACGACGGGTCGCACGCCGCCATGCACGGATCGCCTGCTTGCCTCCGGCCTGAAGCGCGTTGTGATCGGCGCGATCGATCCGAACCCAGCTCACGCCGGCCGCGGCGTTGAGATCCTGCGCACCGCCGGGGTCGATGTTGTGACGGGCGTTCTGGAAGCAGAATGCAGCGCGATGAACGCGGCATTCAACAAGTGGATCTGCACCAGGCGCCCGTTTGTCATCGCAAAATGCGGGATGAGCCTGGACGGCCGGCTTAATCGACCTGCCGGCGACGAGCCTTGGATCACCAGCCCCGCTTCGCGGAAACATGCGAATCGTTTTCGCGCGCAAGTGGACGCGATTCTCATCGGCGCCGAAACCGTGCGGACGGATAATCCGCGCCTGACCGTCCGCGGCATTAAGGGTGCACGGCAACCGTGGCGCGTTGTTCTTAGTCGCTCGGGGAAGCTGCCCGCTGAAGCGGAAATGTTTCGCGATCGCTACGCCGAGCGGACGCTGGTGTTCCGGGAGCAGCGACTGACAGATGTTCTCGACTCGTTAGGCGCGCGCGCAATCACGAGCGTCTTGATCGAAGGCGGCGGCGAGATCCTGGGTCAGGCGCTCGACGAGCGGGTCATCGACAAATTCCACATCTACCTTGGGCCGCTCTTTGCCGGCGGACCGACGGTGGCATTTGCCGGGAACGGCGCCGCGTCGACGGGAGAAGCAGTTCGTCTCGAGGAGGTGAATTACGAACGCATCGGCGCGGATGTGTTGGTTACCGCTCGAGCGCGGTATTCCAACGCACGAAGCGAATAATCCCGCGAAACTTTCCGTCTCAATGACAGTTCAATCACCAAATTCAACAGGAGGTAAGATACTGATGAGCTGGAAGAAAATTCTCTTAATCGCCGTGGTCGCCGCTGGTTTTGCGCTCGGCTCGGCACCGCGTTCGCAAGCGTACGGCGGCGTGAGTGTCGGCATCGGCATCGGCGTGCCGGTGGGTTATGGCTACGGTGGCTACGGATATGGCGGCTACGGATACGGCGGATACGGCTACCGGGCCGCATATGCGCCTTATGGTTACGGCTACGCGCCTTACGGCGGGTATTACGAGCCAGGCTACGTCCGTGTCGTGGTGCGTCCGCACTACCACTGGCGTCATGGACATCGTTATTACTGCACGCAGCGTCATCGCCACTGGCGGTAAGCGCGCGGAGCGACTTGAAAAAGCTGGCTGGATTCGTCCAGCCAGCTTTTTTGTTGCGTGATCGAGCGGCGAGTCGAGCGCCGTTGCTACTTCGACGGTGAAGCGGACGAAGGGCGTGACGACGCCGGGTTCGTCGAGTTCTGCGGCTGCGCAAATTCTCGCTTCAGCTGCTCGAGCACCGGCCCGAGTTCGCGCTGGCGACGCTCCTGCATTTCCTGACGGAGCGCGCGATCAATCCGACGTCGCTCCTCGGCATAACGCTCTTCAAACTGCGCGCGACGTTCCGCTTCGAGCTGCAAACCAGATTGCCGAATCGCCGCCTCGGCTTCGCGCTGCATGCGCTCGCGGCGAATTCCTTCCTGCATCCTGAGCTCGCGCCGCTCGTCCGGCGGCATGGCTAGCCAGCGCTCAACATTGGAACGAAACCGCTGCCGATCTTCCGGAGACATCGCGCGCCACTGCTCGCGCACGCGCGGTTGCGCTCCTGGATTTTGCGGACCCGGTGCGGGATTTTGCGCGAAAGTCACCGCACCTGAAGCGGCGGCCGCAGCGACTAAAGCGGCAACGAATCGTCCTCGTCCCATACGCCATCGTCCTCCGACGCGATCAGGTTATCGAGATCGGCGACAACATCGAGATCCTGCGGTTCGAGCTTCGTCAGAGCAGGCGGCAAATTATCGCCGTGACTGCGCAGCCCGCGCTCCAAGGTGATCCCGGCAAACGCGATCGCGAGCGCAAAAACCGCTGCCGGCACGAGGACGCGCGGACGCAACCAGCGCAAGAACGACGGCCTCGTGTTTGTCCCCTCGCGAACCAAACGAACAACATTCCGCGCAAAAAATGGCGAAGCAGTCGGCGCCGTGGTCTGGCCAAGTAAATCCCACAACTGCTGATCGTCTTCGCGTCTCATGCTTCGGGAATTGAACTTGTCTGCGCCGCGAAAGTTGCGCGGCTGAAAGACTTCGGCAACAGCCGGATCAAACCTCGGCCGCTTCGAGGAAACCTTCGAGCTGCCGGATTCGCGTTGGGTGCCGCATTTTGCGCAGCGCCTTCGCTTCGATCTGGCGGATACGTTCGCGCGTCACGCGGAACTGCCGGCCGACTTCCTCGAGCGTGCGGCTGTAGCCGTCCACTAAGCCGAAGCGCTGTTCCAACACCTGCCGCTCGCGCTCGGTCAACGTCTCGAGCACGTCCTTGATCTTCTCCTTGAGCAGAACAATCGCGGTCATGTCGCTCGGGTTTTCAGCGCCTTTGTCTTCAATGAAATCACCGAAGTTCGTCTCTTCGCTTTCACCCACTGGTGCCTGCAAGGAGATCGGCTGCTGTGCCATTTTCAGGACCGCGCGAACGCGATCGACCGGGAGCAAAATTTCCTCCGCGACCTCTTCAGGCGACGGTTCGCGCCCGTACTCCTGCACAAGCTGCTTCTGCACGCGCATCAGCTTGTTGATCGTCTCGATCATGTGCACCGGGATGCGAATCGTTCGTGCCTGATCCGCAATCGAGCGCGTGATCGCCTGCCGAATCCACCAGGTCGCGTACGTGGAAAATTTATAACCGCGGCGATACTCGAATTTCTCCACCGCCTTCATCAGGCCCATGTTGCCTTCCTGAATCAGGTCGAGAAAGGAGAGGCCGCGATTCGTGTATTTCTTCGCGATCGAAATCACGAGGCGCAGATTCGCTTCGACCATCTCGGTCTTGGCGCGTAGCGCTTTGCGGAGCCAATCCTTCAGCTCCTGGTATTGCTCGGCGTAATCGTTCAGGGACAACCAGAGCGCGGTCTCGAGCTCACGCGTCTTCATGCCGACCGGCGACTTCGGTCCGTGATCAGTCCGCGGATGTTTCGCGATCTCGTTCTGAATATTCGTTAGGGCGAGGAACTTCTCGTCCGCCAGATTGACGAACTCTTCGGTCACCTTCTGCTTGAAGTAGAACTTGGGATAAAGCTTCTGCAGCTGCGCGACTGACTTCTGGAAGCTCTTGAGCTTGTTCTGGTCGACGCGCGATCCGCTGAGCAAATGCGAGTATTGCCCGGTGATCGAGTCGCGCAGGTTCTCCACCTGCTTGCACAGGCGCGGCAACATCTTCATGTAGCGCTCGCGGCTCTCGATTTTCTTATCGAGGATGACGCGGTCAAAGCGCTCGCCGCCTTCCGCAAGTTTCGCGGCGAGATCGAGGTGGGCCTGGGCGATGAATCCGAAACGGTTGATCAACCGCTGCACCATTGCTTCCGCTTCTTCGATGCGCTTCGAAATTTCGACTTCCTGTTCGCGGGTCAGCAGAGGCACCTGGCCCATCTGCTTGAGATACATGCGGACGGGATCGTCGAGGATGTCGAGCTTCGCTTCGGGCTTCTCTTCTTCCTCTTCTTCGTTGTCTTTCTTGCCGTCCTTGTAACGATCGACTTCCGACGCTTCGATAATGTCGATCTCGAGGCGACGCAGCCGGACCAGAATGGAATCGAGTTCCTCAGGATCCGTGACCTGCGCGGGCAAGGCCTCGTTCAGGTCATCGAAAGTGAGATAACCTTGTTCCTTCGCGAGCTTGATCAGCTCGCGGATTTTTTCCTGCGTATCGCCTCCGGCGACCGCGGTTTCAGAGATTGCGACAATCATTTCAGAGTCACGCTTCGGTTCGTGCTGCTTGGGTTTGGCATCTTTCGCGACGCGCGGCTTCGCAGTTCTCTCAGGTCTCTTGGATGGCGCGGCCTTGCGGCTCGACGCTTTCGCTTTTGGAGAAGCGACACGCTTGGTTCGTTTAGCCTTCGCGTTCTTCGTCACGGCGCGAGCCGGGGCGGTGCGTTTCTTTTGCTTGGCCAAGCGGTAGTGAGTTTCCTCTGAGCTGGTCGTTCGCGCGCTGCTCCCTCAGCAAAAATTAGCTATTGAGCACCCCGGGCAGGCGAAGACGCGGGAAACTGATCTAGCTGGGTTTTCAGGTCAACTACTTGTTTCTGCAAACTCGTCAGTTCGCCTGCGCTGAGCTGCGGAATTTTCATCCGACCCTCCGCGATTTGCAGCTGACGCCGGATGCTCGCCTGCTTGAGGCCATTCCACCAATCATGCGCGACGGCAGCTGCGTTCGGCGGCACCTTCTGGAGTAGCCAGCCAGAGACGAGGGCTTCCTCGCCCGGCGCGAGGCTTGCCATGAAGACGTTGAGCGACGCGGGATCATCCGGCCGAAAGTCCGCACCAAGGATGCGAACCAGCAAATCGGAATCAGGAGTTTGCGATAGAACCTCACGCCAATTGTCCTGCAAAAGCACAGCACGTGCCTCCGCGTCGCGAAGCGCGAGAAGACAGAGCATCGCGACGTCATGCCGCGGCGCGGCGACGGGCGTGCGAATGGCGCGCAGATCGTCCGCAGAGCTGTAACTCCGGTCGCGCTGTGGCTTGGCCAGCAAGGCGTCGAAATCCCGCGCCGGCACTCCGATTCGCGCTGTGACTTTGCTAGCGACTTCACTGCGCATCATCGGGTCATGCACGCGCGCGACGGTCTCCGCGAGTTTGCGCGCTAGCCCCAGCTTCGCGCTCATCGAAGTGAGGTCCGTCGTGCTTGCTTCGCGCTCGATCCAGAAGTCGAAGAACTCGCGCGCCGTGCGGATGCGCTCCTCGAATTCCGTCTTCCCTTTCTTCCGCACGATCGAGTCCGGGTCTTCGCCGGCCGGCATCTCCGCGATGCGCACGATCAAATCATTCGCGAGCAACGACTCCAGCGAGCGCTCCGCCGCCTTCTGACCTGCCGCATCCGCATCGAAGCAGAGCACCACTTCGGCGACGTAGCGTTTCAAGATGCGCGCCTGCTGTTCCGTGAACGCGGTGCCCTGCGGCGCGACGACGTTTGCGATGCCCGCCTCAAACAATGTGATCAGATCCAGCTGCCCTTCGCAGACGATGGCGGAGTTCGCTTCGATCAAGCCGCGCTTGCTCTTGTGTAGTCCGAACAGCACCGAGCCTTTCCGAAAGAGCGGCGTCTCGGGAGAATTCAAGTACTTCGCGCCTTCGCTTTCGTTGGTCAGCACGCGCCCGCTAAACGCGATCACTTCACCGACGTCGTTGCAGATCGGAAACATGATGCGGCCACGAAACCGATCGTAAACTTCGGACTCGTTAGGCCGCTCGTCATCCCGCGGTTTCACCAGCCCGCTTTGCAGAATGTGCCGGCGTTTGAATCCCGCCTCCTGCGCCCAGTTCAAACACGCATCCCACGAATCCGGCGCAA
Organism: Verrucomicrobiota bacterium; assembly: GCA_030948555.1. GTDB lineage: Bacteria > Verrucomicrobiota > Verrucomicrobiia > Chthoniobacterales > UBA10450 > JACCTI01. Next base: position 5,988 of record JALZAD010000213.1, read on the forward strand.
AACCGATCTGCCAATTCTTCGCCACGCCGCTGTCGATCCCGCGCTTCTTCAAGTAGTCACGCGCCGGCCGCGCCCACTCGCGTTTGAGCAGGTTCTCGTGAAACCATTCCGCTGCTTCCGCATGCAAATGGAGCAAGGTCCGTCGCGTTTCCTGCTGCTGATCTTCCGCCGCGCTGAAAGTCCGATCTTCGATCACCGGAATCCCGACCCGCGCCGCCAGCTTCTTCACCGCGCTCGGAAAGTCGAGATGCTCGTAGTCCATGACGAAGCGGAAGACGCTCCCGCCTACGCCGCAGCCGAAGCAGTGGAAGGACTGCCGCTGCGGACTCACATTGAACGACGGCGACTTCTCCTGATGAAAAGGGCAGAGCGCCTTGTAACTCGCGCCCGCGCGCTTCAGCGGAAAATACGCGCCGATCACTTCAACGATGTCGTTCGCCGCGGCGATCTGCTCGATGGTGTTATCAGGAATGCTGCCCACGCCTGCGCAAACTAACCGTGCCGCGGCTTCCCTTCCAATTGTGCAGTGACTCACGTTTCAGATTGCGAGGCGCGCGCGATCTATAGACGCTCGTCCGGTGAAAGAAATCGCCGCCGACCACATGCCGCCCGCCGCAGCGAATCGCGCTGCCACCCACCTGCCCGATCCAAACGCGGCCATCCCGCGCCAGATCCGCTACATCATCGGCAACGAAGGCTGCGAGCGCTTCAGCTTCTACGGCATGCGGAACATCCTGACGATGTTCCTGGTCTCATCGCTGCTCGTGTATTTGCCGGAGGCGGATCGCGAACACGGCGCCAAGGAGGTCTTCCACACCTTTGTTATCGGCGTGTATTTTTTCCCGCTGCTCGGCGGCTGGTTGGCCGATCGCTTCGTTGGCAAATACCACACCATTTTCTGGCTGAGCCTGGTCTACTGCATCGGCCAGGCTTGCCTCGCGATGTTCGTTACGAACCGCACCGGCTTCTACTTCGGGCTCGGACTGATCGCGATCGGATCCGGCGGGATCAAACCATGCGTCGCGGCGTTCGTCGGTGATCAGTTCGATCAGACGAACAAGCACCGCGCGAAAGTCGTGTTCGATTCCTTCTACTGGATCATCAACTTCGGCTCACTCTTCGCCTCGTTCCTCATGCCGATCTTTCTCCGGCAACTCGGACCTGCGATCGCCTTTGGAATTCCCGGCGTGCTGATGTTCATCTCGACCGTGATTCTGTGGCTCGGCCGCAAGCACTACATCATGCTGCCGCCGGCGCCGCCGAATCCACACTCGTTCCTGCGCGTCTGCCGCACTGCCATCGCGTCGGGTTTGCGGGGTCAAATTCTTGCCGGTATCGCCGCAATCGCCGCGATCGTTTCGCTGCTCATGATCCCGCAGCAAGGCTTCGTTATCGCGGCCTGTCTCGCGCTCGTCGCCATCATCGCCTTCGGAGGATTGGGTGTTTGGCTGCAGCTCGATCGCCTTCGCGGCCAGCATCCTGACGAAGCAATCGCCGGCGTCCGCTCCGTCCTGCGCGTGCTCGTTCTCTTCGCGTTCGTCACGCCGTTCTGGTCGCTCTTCGATCAGAAGGCGTCGACCTGGGTCCTGCAGGCGAACGCGATGACCAAACCCACTTGGTTCCAATCATCGCAGATGCAGGCGCTCAATCCTGCGCTCGTCATGCTCCTCATTCCCTTCAACAACCTCGTCCTATATCCCGCGCTTCGACGTCGCGGCATCGAGATGACAGCGCTCCGTCGCATGACTGTCGGCATCGCATTCTCCGGCGTCGCGTGGATCGTTGTTGGGATCATGCAGGTCGTGCTTGATCGCGGCACCGCGTTCTCCATCACCTGGCAAGTCATCCCCTACGCCTTCCTCACCCTTGGTGAAGTGCTTGTCTCCGCGACCGGCCTCGAGTTCGCCTACAGCCAGGCGCCACTCGCGATGAAGAGTGCGATCATGGCCTTCTGGAATCTCTCCGTCACCATCGGAAACCTCTGGGTGCTGGTCGTGAACGCCGGTGTGCAAAACCAGCGCGTGATCGACGCGATCAAATCAAGCGGCTTCGGCGCAACCGCGTTTCAAATGTTCTTCTTCGCCGTCTTTGGCTTTGCCGCCGCGCTTATCTTCGGCCTTGTCGCGCGCAGCTACCCGCTCGCGGATCACTATCGAAAGGCGTAAGCGCTAGTGGCCACTGGAATCTAGATCATTATGCTCGCTGAGCGCACGCGTTTGCCGGGACTTGCGTTGTGTTTGACGTCGGTGTTCCTCTTCTCACCGGAACTGCGCGCGCAAAGCGCAACGTGGGGCAATAATCCATTCAATGGTGATTGGAACAATGCGCAGAACTGGACTCCTACGACCGTGCCAAGCGGACCGACCGACACAGCTTCTTTCGGCACATCTGCTGTCACGGGCGTTTTTCTCTCAGCGAATACTGAGGTAAATTCAGTCCTGTTTAATCAGAACGCCAGCGCGTACTCGATTGAGGCGCGACCAGGTTTTATTCTAACGATTTCGGGCAACGGCATAACAAATTCTTCTCCGTTGCTTCAGCATTTTATTGCCGGCACCGATGCAGATGGTAAGAGCGGAATACTTCAGTTTCTGGGAGCTGCGAACGCTGGGAGCGGAATAGACCTGACCGCTAGCGGTGATCGTGTCGTAGCGATAAGCAGCGCGAAGCTTGGCGGCATGATTGTCTTTCGCAACTCGTCAAACGCCGGCAGCGCAAATGTTGTCGCGGAAAGCGGCAACGTTTCAGGTGCTAGCGGCGGGTATGTTGCGTTTCGTAATAACTCTACCAGTGGCAGTGCTGTCTTCACTGTTCAAGGCGCGAACATCGTCGATGCAAACTCCGGCAGGGTCGAATTTTTCGACACCGCTAGCGCGGGTCAATCAACCTTCGCCAATCAAGGCGGCTCCGCCGCAAATTCGATCGAGCCCTTCCTCCATACTTCGATAGGCGGCAAGATTATCTTTGGAGATCACTCAAGCGCCGGAAATGCCAGTTTCACGAACTTCGGAGGCGCAGCGGCAAACTCCTTTGGCAGTACTCTTACTTTTTTGGGTGATTCGAGCGCCGCTAACGCCAACATTACCAATGGAGGCGCGAAGGTCAGCAGCGCGGGCGGTGGTGCAGCTCAGTTCTCCGAAAACGCTACTGCTGGCACGGCGACAATCATTAACAACTCCGCGACGGAGGGCAGCTTTCTCAACGGCGGCCTAACGAACTTCGGGCAAAACTCGAGTGCGGCCGACGCGACGCTAATCGCTAACAGCGGCATCGGTGGTGCCGAAGGAGGTCGCATTCTCTTTCAACAAAATTCCGACGGCGGCAGGGCGCGGGTCGAGTTATTCGGGAATGGATATCTTTCCATCAATAGCCACAACAGCCCAGGTGTGACCATCGGCTCACTGGAGGGCGATGGAATTGTCTATCTAGGCGCGCGAAGTCTGTCGATCGGCAGTAACAATATGAACACAACCTTTTCTGGTGTGATTAAAGATGGCGCGCCGTTTGGCACGCAAGCCGTTGGCGGCAGCGTAACCAAGATCGGCACCGGAACACTTATCCTTGCCGGTGCGAACACCTATACGGGAGCTACAACTATCCGGAGCGGCGTGCTTGTCCTGAATGGCTCGATCACAAGCGCAGTGACTGTGAATGGCGGCACCTTGCGCGGATCAGGCACCGCCGGAGCGATAACTGTCGCGAGCGGTGGCACCTTGGCGCCGGGCAACAATGGCTCCGGGATCCTTCACGCGACCGGGAACCTAACCCTAAGTCTTGGTGCAACCTACTTAGTGGCCCTGAACGGGACTGCTTCCGGTCAATACAGCGAGACCGATGTTGTCGGCCGGGTAAGTCTCGGCGGTGCCACTCTATCGCTTAGCCTAGGCGCATCAGTTTTCGCGGGCGCGGAGTTCACCATCATCAACAACGACGGCAACGATGCAATAACCGGCACTTTCTATGGACTCGCGGAAGGAGCTAGCATTTGCGTTGGCGGCGAGACTTTTGTTATCTCCTATTTCGGCGGCGACGGTAATGACGTGATACTCACTGCTGCTGTCCCCGAACCGGCCACCTGGGTGTTATTCTCCGGCGCAATTCTCTTCTTTCTTCTGCGCACTCGCCGGAACAAGCGCGCCAGCTAAGAAGCACCTGCGCGACGATTCGCCGCCGCACCGTAGAGCATGCGTTCCGCTTGCTCTCTTCCAGAAGCCGCCAGCCGGAGGCATGCGCTGCGTTGTTTCGCCGTGCGCATTTCCGCGGCAGTGGCAGGGTATCGATAGACCAGAAATGAAACGCCTCGTCTGCCTCTTCCTCTACCTTTTAGTCTTCTCTCTTCCGCAATTAGCTGAAGCACGGAACGAAATCCACAAAGGCGACGTCGTTGTCATTCCGCTCGAAGGCGAAGTTTCGCCCTCCATGTTCCTCTTCCTCCGCCGCGCCGTGAAAGCCGCCGAGGGCCACGACGCGTCGACCATCATCTTCGAGATGAACACCTATGGTGGCCGGCTCGACAGCGCGGAAGAGATCACGAAGCTGCTCAACCGCGCCATCATTCCCACCTGCACCTTCATCAACACGAACGCCGGTTCGGCGGGCGCGCTCATCGCGCTCTCCACCCGTTACATCTGGATGGCGCCGGTCAGTGCGATCGGTGCGGCCGCGCCGATCGCGTCGAGCGGTGAAGATCTCGGCGTCACCGCGAAGGAGAAAACCATCTCGTATTGGTCAGCACTGATCCGCGGCTCCGCGATCAAGAACGGCCACAATCCCGACCTCGGCGAGGCCTTCATGAACAAGGATCATGAGGTCAAGATCGGCGACCGCGTCGTGCACCCGAAAGGCTCGTTGTTAACCCTGAACGCGCAGGAAGCGACGGAGCGATTCGACGGCAAACCGCTCCTCGCCGACGGCATCGCCGATTCCGTCGCCGACCTCGTGCAAAAGTCCGGCGTGAAGGGGGAGATCGTACGCATCGAGCCAACCGGCTTCGAGCGGCTCGCCTTCTGGATCACCGCGCTCGCGCCGTTGCTCTTGTTAGCCGGAATTCTCGGCGCCTATCTCGAATTCAAAATGCCCGGCGTCAGTCTGCCCGGCATTCTCGCCGTGATCTGCTTCGCGCTTTTCTTCCTCGGCCATTACCTCGCTGGACTCGCGGGCTGGGAAGTCGTCGCGCTCTTCGTGGTCGGCGCGCTGCTCGTCCTCATCGAGATCCTCTTCTTCGCGCATTCCACGATCGTGGTCGGCGTCATTGGTGTCTTCCTCATGCTTGGCTCGTTGCTCTGGGCGATGATCGATCGTTATCCGGGCCAGAACTTTCTTCCCAGCGGCGACATGCTCCGCGTTCCGATCCTGAATCTTCTCGCCGCGATGATCGCTGCCGTCATCGCGATCATCATCCTTGCCCGCTACCTGCCGCGCACGAGCGTCTACCAGCGCTTCGCTCTTTCCGCAGCCGTTCCATCCGGTCCGTCGTTCAGCGACGCCCCGCGCGAATTCGCGATGCAACTCGGCCTCACGCCCGGCTCGGAAGGTGAAGCAGTGACCATGTTGCGCCCGAGCGGCAAAGCGCGTTTCGGTGATCACGTGGTCGACGTTGTGACCGAAGGCGACTACATCGCCGCGGAAAGCGCGGTCGCGGTGGTTTCGGCGAACGGCATGCGCGTTGTCGTGAAGGCAACGACGACGTCTCGTTAGTCTCGCGTGCGTCCGCGGCTGCGTAGACTGCTCGCGTGCCTAACGAGTTGAACACACCTGATCCAGTGAGCATCGCCGCAGTGTTGGCCAACGCTGATCGCCTCTTGCCGGAGTTCCGCGCGATCATCGATGCGATGCCTGCGTATGAGCGCGGCCCGGGCATCTACATCAGTGAGATGTTCCTGTTCTATTGCGTGGTGCGGCCGCTCGCGCCGCAGCGCATTCTTGAATCCGGGCGAGACCGCGGCGGTAGCACCTGCCTGCTCGCGAATTGTTTTCCCAACGCACGGATCATCAGCGTCGAGTTCGACCGTGCGTCGCCGCGAGCTGCACCTGCGCTGGAGCGACTCGCGCCGCACAAAAACGTGGAGTGCCTCTTCGGCGACTCCCGCGAATTGCTACCGAAGTTTCTGCAACCGGGCGACGCGGTGTTGATCGACGGCCCGAAGGAGTTTCGCGCGCTCAAGCTCGCCTTGCGCTTGCTGCGTAGTGGAAAACCGAGCGTCGTTTTCGTGCACGATGTTCCGGCTGGCTCACCCATCCGGCAATTTCTCGAGCGCCATTGGCCAGGTGCATTCTTCAGCGATCACCCGGAGTTTTTCGCGCGGTTTTGCGCGCTGGATAGCGCCGGGCCGAAGCCGCGGACAACGACGTTCGCCTGTCTCCCGCCGAAGCTCCCGGCCTCGTATCGCACTCTCTTGGCGAAGCTCGTATTCGAACGCGCCATTACCCACGCGCGCGAGAAAGCGCCGCGCGTGCTCGGCGGACGAGTCGTTAGGCGCGAGAGCTAGAATCCCGATGCAAATGCAACCAGAGATCACGGCAGCGAACTTCCGCTGCGATTACGAACGATCGTTGCGTCAGCGGTGTTGATACTGCCGTCGACGTTTACGTCGGTCCGGACGTTTGTCGGATCCACTACCTGGCCGGAGCGATTCCGCGTCTGCACTGCGTCGCTTGCATTCACCATCCCGTCGCCGTTCGTATCGCCAAGCAAAAAGCTAACGGGCAGCGTCAGGTTGATGCTCCCGTTCGCGTTTGTCACTCCACTCAGTGTGACGTTGATCGTCTGCGCATTCGCC
>JALZAD010000215.1 GCA_030948555.1 Verrucomicrobiota bacterium
CAGCTTCTCCGGATCCGGAAAATCGATCCCGTAATGGCAGGCGAAACGATGCGGTGGGCAACTCACACGCATGTGGACTTCTTTCGCGCCTGCTTCGCGCAAATTTACGACGCGCGCTCGCGCAGTGGTGCCACGCACGATCGAGTCATCAACAACCACAACGCGTTTCCCTTCGACCGCTTCCTTGATGAGATTAAGCTTCACCCGGACATCAAAATCGCGAATCAGCTGGCTCGGCTGCAGGAAGGTGCGCCCGATGTAGTGATTGCGCACGAAGGCGTGCTCGAACGGAATCTTAAGCTCCTGCGCGAAGCCGAGCGCGGCGTAATTTCCTGAATCCGGCACCGGGACCACGATGTCAGCCGGCACCGGAAAACGCCGCGCCAGTTCGCGCCCCATTTCGGTGCGCACCTTCGCGACGTTGATCCCGCCGATGATGCTGTCGGGGCGCGAGAAGTAGACGTATTCGAACATGCAGAACGCGGGGGACTCATCGCGAAACGGCCACTCGGAGCGGATGCCCTGTTCGCTGATGATCACGACTTCACCCGGCTCGATCTCGCGGATGAATTCCGCGTGCACGAGGTCGAAGGCACACGTCTCAGACGCGACGATGTACGCACCGTCCAGCTTGCCGAGAACGAGCGGGCGAAAGCCGAATGGATCGCGCACCGCGACGATCTCCGTCTCGCTCATGATGACGACGCTGAACGCGCCCTCGAGCCGACGCAGAACACTCAGCGCACTGGCGCCATTTTGCTGCGGCTGCGCCAAAAGATGCGGGATGATTTCGCTATCGGCGGTTGTTTGGAAAATGGAGCCTTTCCGTTCCAGCTCATCACGCAAAACGGCGGCGTTGATCAAATTGCCGTTGTGCGCGACCGCGATTTGCCCGCGGAAACAATCGACCACGAATGGCTGCGCATTCTTCAGCGTGCTGGAGCCAGTCGTCGAATAGCGCGTGTGGCCCACCGCGCGGGTGCCTTTCAACGCCTCGAGTTCCGCCGCGCCGAAGACTTGGGAGACAAGGCCCATGTCGCGATGCAATTGGAACGTAGAGCCTTCGCCATTCGTCGTGACGATCCCCGCGCTCTCCTGCCCGCGATGCTGCAGCGCGAACAACCCGTAGTAGGTGAGAACGGCCGCGTTCGGATGGCCGTAGACGGCGAAGATGCCGCACTCATGCTGCGGATGCGGGTTTGCCTCTGCCGCGGTTTCCGTTACCAGGTCGAACGACATCGTTCGGCTACCTTCCATGAATCACGGGTGCGTTCAATGGGGCGTTCGAGCTGCCGACGGCGTCAGCTCGAGACGGCACGCGCGATAGCGTTAAACCAACCGTCGTAAAGCTCGCGAACGCTCCAGCCGTGATCTTTTCCGTTGACGCTGATGCGAAATTCGTCGTGCTCTTCAACTGTGCCGATAAGCGCCGCCGGTACGTTCGCCGCGCGGAGCTTCGCTACGATTTGCTCGGCATGTTCGGGGGTGGCGGAGATCACGATGCGCGATTGCGATTCGCCGAAGAGAAGCTCGTCGGAGCGGGCTGACGCCATGCCGCTCGCAAGCTCGACGCATGTGCCGAAGGGCTGCTCGGGATTGAAGCAACACTCCGCCAGCGCAACTGCGACACCGCCTTCCGAGCAATCGTGCGCGCTGCGCACAAGACCAGCGCGGATGAGATCGCGCAGAGCTGCTTGCACAGCGAGCTCACGCTCCACATCGAGCCGCGGCGGTAGACCTTCTTTGCGATCGTGGCAGACCTTCAGGAAGTGCGACGCGCCGAGCTCCTGCCCGAGGTCGCCGAGCAGGATGATCACGTCGCCGGCAGCTTTGAAATATTGTGTCGTGATGTGCGCTTCGCTTTCGATCAGCCCGACCATTGCGACTGTCGGAGTGGGGTCGACGACTCCGGCCGGACTCTCGTTATAAAGCGAGACGTTACCGCCGATCACCGGCGTGCTGAATAGCCGACACATTTCCGCGACGCCTTCCACGCATTCGCGCAGTTGCCAGAAGTTCGCCGGCTTGTAGGGGTTGCCGAAGTTCAGGTTATCAGAGACCGCGAGCGGCACCGCGCCGGAGCAAGTCAGGTTTCGAGCTGCTTCGGCCACCGCGATCCTGCCGCCTTCCCGCGGATCGAGCCGGCAGTAAAGAGAATTGCAGTCTGTCGTCGCGGCGAGAATTTTGTCGGCCGCGCGTACGCGGAAAACCGCCGCGTCAGATCCCGGCAGAACCACAGTGCCGGTGCGCACCATGTGGTCGTACTGACGGTAGACCCAATTCTTCGAAGCGATGGAGGGATCGCGCAGCAGTTGGTGGAGCGCGGCGATGTTGTCGATTTCGGAAACCGTAGACAGATCTAACGCCGGTGTCGGAGCTCTTGCTTCCGCTTCGCGCGCGTAGAGCGGCGCTTCATCCGCGAGCGGCTTGGCGGGAATTTCCGCGGCGATGCTGCCGTTGTTGCGCACGCGCATCATCCCGTCATCCGTGACGCGGCCGATCTCGGCGCACGGCACGTCCCATTTTTCGAAAATATCGAGGACGACTTGCTCCTGCCCGCGCTTCGCGATGATCAGCATCCGCTCCTGCGATTCGCTCAGGAGAACCTCGTACGCCGCCATGCCAGCCTCGCGCCTCGGCACCTTCGCGAGATCGACCTCAACCCCGGTGCCGCCGCGACTCGCGGTCTCGCAAGTGG
>JALZAD010000226.1 GCA_030948555.1 Verrucomicrobiota bacterium
GGCAAGATCAGTCACTCAGCTCGACGTTCCAGTAGGCGAGGTCGACGAAATGTCGCCAACTCTCGTGCTGCTGGGCTGAGAACGTGACGTGCACGAACGGCCGCCACTTTGGTCGCTTCGGCTTCCGGATGAGCTGCATGTGCACCTGATGCGCAAGGCGATTCCCTTTCCGCGTGTTACAGGGAATGCACGAGCAGACGACGTTTTCCCACGTGGTGAGGCCACCTTTATCGCGCGGCAAAACGTGATCGAGATTCAGCTCGCTCCGATCGAAGACGACGCCGCAGTACTGGCAGGTGTTCTTGTCGCGCTCAAAGACGTTATGCCTGGTGAACTTCACCTCTTTCTTCGGCAGACGATCGAAAAGGAGGAGCACAATCACTCGGGGCACGCGGACCTTCCACGAGATGGTCGTGACCATCTCTTGCTCGGGCGCGACCTGCGAAAGGTCGAGCCAGCTCTCGAAATCGTGGGTCAGGAAATTATTCTGGGGATCGGACGATACGACCTGCGCGTGCCCAGCGTAGAGGAGCGAAAATGCGCGACGCGCCGAGCAGATGTTAACCGCCTGCCAAAGGCGGTTCAGCACGAGAACCTGACTGTCCAGGAGCGCCGTATTCAGATGCGCGCGACGGATAACATTGCGGCTACCGAGTGTCAACGCATCAAACCGCGATCCCGGCTATAGCGCCCGCTGGCTCAGCGGCCTTCTCCGGGCGTAATGATCACGGAAGTTGTGCCCTGAGGACAGCGCACGCTACAGCGTCAGCGTCAGCGCCGCGCGATGCTCGGCTTTGCCTTAACGAAATTTCCCGGGATACGCTTCTCGTCGTCCGGTGCGGCGCCTGCGGCATTTGCAAAATCCTGCTCGTTGTCTGGCAGGAACGGCTTGAAGCGATTTTTATCGATCGCCTTCATGAAGGCTTCGTGCGGCGAGACGATCCCCTGTTGCAGCAAGGTCCAGATCGCGTCGTCCATGAACTGCATCCCCTGCCCTTTACCGGCGACAATCACGTCCTGAAGTTTCTGCGTCGCGCCTTCGCGGATGATCGCCGAGACGGCGGCGTTCGCGATCAGGATTTCGTTCACGGCAATGCGGCCGCCGCCCGCTTGCGGCGTCTTCTTGAGGAGCAATTGCGCGAGCACTCCGCGCAAAGAGTTCGCCAACATCGTCCGCGCCTGCGCCTGCTTGTTCGCTGGAAAAACATCGACCATGCGATCGACTGTCTTCCGCGCGTTGTTGGTGTGCAGCGTTCCAAACACGAGCAGCCCAGTCTCCGCGGCGGTGAGCGCGAGCGAGATCGTCTCGAGATCCCGCATCTCGCCCACGAGCACGATGTCCGCATCCTCGCGCAGCGCTGCTTTCAATCCGCGCGGAAAGCTTTCCACGTTCACCGGCACCTCGCGTTGCGTGATGATGCTCCGCTTGTTCTGGTGCACGAACTCGATCGGTTCTTCGACCGTCACGATGTGACGCGAGAAGTTCTCGTTGATGTAGTCGATCAAGGCCGCCAGCGTCGTCGACTTGCCGGAACCGGTCGGTCCCGTCACGAGCACGAGTCCGCCGCGCAGGTTTCCAAATTCCTTCACCACTGGCGGAATCCCGAGCTGCTCGAGCGTGGCAATCTTCGTCGGGATCAAACGAAACACCGCGCCGTAGCCATTCGCCTGCTTGAGATAATTGCAGCGAAAGCGCGAGTGCTGATCCATTTCGTAGGCGAAATCCAGATCGCCGCGATCTTCATACAGAGCCCACGCATCAGGCCCCGCGATCTCGCTCAGCATGTAAGCCGCTTCGTCGCGCGTGACCGCTTCCTCGCGGATCGCCTGGACGTCACCGTGCTTGCGCATCTTCGGCGGCTGACCTTCGCCGATGTGCAAATCGGACGCGCCTTCCGCGACGAGCACTTCAAAGAAAGAATCGATGTAAGCCATCGCCTAACGACCAATATGTTGCCGCATCAATTGCTTCTGTTCCGACCGGGCATACGCCTCATCGGCCGTGATAACGCCGCGATCGTAGAGGTCGATCAGCGCATCATCCATCAATTGCATGCCCTGCTTCTTTCCCGTCTGAATGATGCCGGGCAGCATGTAGGTCTTCGCTTCGCGGATCACGTTTGCGACCGCGGGTGTGTTGGTCAGCGTTTCCAGCGCGAGGGCGCGGCCGGTGCCGTTCGCTCGCGGCACGAGCTGCTGGCTGATGATGCCGCGCAGTGACTCGCTGACCATAATCCGAATCTGCTCCTGTTGATCGACGGGGAAGACATCGAGCAACCGGTCGAGTGTCCGCGAGGCGTTGCCGGTGTGCAGCGTTCCGAGAACAAGATGCCCCGTTTCCGAGGCGGTGATCGCGAGCGAGATCGTTTCCAGATCGCGCATTTCGCCAATCATGATCACGTCCGGATCTTCGCGGAGCGCGCCGCGCAAAGCCGCGCTGAATGACGCGGTGTGCGTATGCACTTCGCGTTGCGTGATGTGGCAATTCTTCGGCTGGAAGATGTACTCGATCGGATCTTCCAGCGTGATGATGTGCTCGTGCCGTTCCTGGTTCACCTGATCGACGAGTGCAGCGAGCGTGGTGGACTTGCCGCTGCCGACCGAGCCGGTGACGAGGATCAACCCGTTCTGGTAACGCGTGAGCAACTTGAGATGCTCGGGCAATCCGAGCTCATCCATCGTGCGCACCTTCGTGTTGATGATGCGAAAGACGAGATCGATCCCGAGCCGTTGCCTAACGACACTGGTGCGGAAGCGCCCGAACTTTGTCGAGTAGGCGAAGTCCGCATCGCCCTGCAGCGCGAGATGCGCCTTGTGGATCTCGGGCAGAAATCCGTCGGCCAGCCGCGCCGTTTCTTCCGCACTCATGCGCGGCGCGTCGGGCCAGATCGGCTGCAGCATTCCGTTCAAGCGCCAGATCGGCGGCGCATTCACCCCGAGATGAATGTCGGACGCGCCCCCTTGCTGGCCGATGAGCAAATAATCGTCGACGTGCCGCAGCGTTGCGGTCGTGTTTTCCGGGCTTAACTCAGGCGTCGCCGTTACCATGAAGGCCGCTGCGAAGTTCTGCGCGCGCGGCTTTGATGACAAGCCGCGAATGCGCTACTCGCACTCGCAGACGACCCGGAAGCCGAGATCGTTGCACGAATATGCGGGCACGTTCGCGCTGCGCGTGGTCGCACGCAGGCTGTTGAAGCGCGACTTCCAGCTGCCTCCACGATAGATGCGCTTCTGCCCGGAAGTGGCGCCGCGCGGATTCACTCGCGGCGCATTGCGATACGGTTCGAAGTAATCGAGGCACCACTCCCAGACGTTGCCCGCCATATCGAGCAGGCCGAACGGACTCGCGCCATTTGGGAAAGCGCCGACCGGCGAACTCTCGGGATAACCATCGCTGATCTCGCGATCACTCCAGGCGAAGACGGTGTTCTTGTCCGCGAAGTTCGCGAGGTCGCCGCGGCGCTCGTGATTGCCCCACGGATATTTGCGGCCGTCTTTTCCGCGCGCGGCGAATTCCCACTCCGCTTCTGTCGGCAGGCGGTAGCGCTTGCGTTCCCGCGTGGAGAGCCACTGGCAAAACTTGATCGCGTCGAGGCTGCTCACATGCACAACCGGATGACGATCGCCCGTACCGGGCGCGCGTTTGCGCACGTGCGTTCCGTCGAACTGCTCGTACTCCGCGTTCGTGATCGGATGCTTTGAGATGAAGTAGCGACTGAGCGTGACGCGGGATATCGGCTGCTCGTTAGGCCCCGCGTCCGCCGCATTGCTGCCCATGGCAAACTCGCCGCCGGGCACGCAAAGCATCTGCGCGCCAAGCGAGTTGACGAAGGGCGGAAGCACTTCGCCCGTCGGCCTCACGATCGGCTGGACGCGCGCTTCCGGTTTCTGCTCCGGCAGCGGCTTGATCGGAACCGGCTTCGCCACCGGAGCCGCTGGAGCCGGCGGTGGGTTCGATGCCTGATCGACTTCGCCAAGATAGAGATCGACCAAGTCTTCGGCGTCGCCTGGATCGAGTCCCATGTTCTCGGCCATGTTGATGAACGCGTCGCGGGTTTCGTCCGCCATGCCGTCGCTATCAAGACTCGTTAGGCGCAGCATCCGCAGAAATTCTTCCTTCGGATCCGCCGACTTTTGCGGCGCCGTCGACGCGACTGGCTCGGGCGCAGGCTGCGCAATTCCGATCGACGCTCGCGTCGCGCCGCTGTCGCGCAACTCCGCTTCGACATACTCGGCCATCTGCTGAGCGGTCAGGCCGTGCTCCTGGCCGAAGCGCAGAAGGTTCTTCTCTTCGTCGGCGGTGAGCGTTCCGTCCGCGATCGCGAAGGTCAGATACTTGTGGAACTCGGCGATCGCCTGTTCCTGCGCCTGCGCGGCGAGCTCGTGATCGATGCGCTTCCGGCCAGCGGCGCTGAGCAGCAGGACGCGCGCTTCGGTTAAGTAGCGCGACGACTCCTCGAGGCCGGGCCGCAGAAGTTGCGCGAGTGGATTGGTCGGCTGGTTTTTGAGCGGCAGCTTTTTCTGCCACCAGCGCAGGAGCGCGCGGCAATGCTCCTCGATCGTCTCGTTCGACGGATTCTCCCGCGGATCGAGGCAGAGCCTCTCGTAGAAGTTAGGCGATTTGTACTTCGCCCAGCCGTCCCACTTATTCGGATCGTCCGGAAGCGGGACTGGAAATTGCAGGTTCACCCCGAGCACCGTTAGGAGACATCGAGTTCTGCAAGTTTCGCTTTCGCTTCATCCATTTCGCAGGGAAGCAGCCCGACGGTTCGATCGATCGAGACCTCGGTCTTCTTGCCGCAGGCCTGGACCGCGATTTCGAGCACCTGGTTCTCGTTGTACTTGTAGACGATTTCGACCAGCGAACCTTTCGGCAGGTATGGCGGTAAGCCGATCGAGCATGTGCCGAGCGGCGTGCATTCGCCGGGCACCGAGCTTTCGCCTTCCACCACGCGAACGAGCGCGCGATCCATGTTCGACTCGGCGGTCCCGAAACAGTTCTTCGACCGCGCGGGGATGGCGCTCATTTTCGAGATCATCGGGTAGACGTATTCCTCGTTCTGCTCGTCGTCCCAGAGGACAACCCCGAGGGTGTGCGAGGTGATATTCGTGATCTCGATCAACGCGCCGTCGTAATTAGAAAACTGCTCGCGCGTATTCTCCGGCAGGAGCTTCACGTCCGTGGTTTCTTCTTCGCGCAGCAAGAGCAGCGTCGCCTGAATCGCGGCGCCGACAGCGACCGCTTCGTCCGCATTCAAATCGCTCGCCACCGGCACAGGCGCGAGCTGCTCGACCATTTCGCGCACCATCGGCATGCGCGTCATGCCGCCAACGAGGAGGACTTTGTCGATCGCCGACCACTCGAGTTTCGCTTCCGACATGACGAGCTCGCAGATCGTTTTGCAGTTCTCCACCAGGTGCCGTGAGCGCTCTTCAAAATCTTCGCGCGTCAGCTCGAGCTTGATGCTCTTACCGTTGTAGCTGTGCACGATCGCGGTCCGCGGCCGGGTCGAGAGCTGGATCTTGGCCGCGAGCGCGCGGCTTTGCAGATCCTGATAACTCTGCAGATCGACCAGCGGATTTTCGCCGTGCTCGCGATCGAACTCCTCCGCGATGTGGTTGACGATGACGTCGTCCCAATCCTTGCCGCCCAGACGATGGTCGCCGTTCGTCGCGAGCATCGTCATCTGATGACCGGCGATGCGCATGATCGTGACGTCGAACGTTCCGCCGCCGAGATCGAAGACAAAGACGGTCTGGTCCTGGTCGAGCTTGTCGAGCCCATACGCGACCGCAGCCGCGGTGGGCTCATTGATAATCTGAAGAACTTTGAGACCGGCCAGCTCGCCTGCCGTAATCGTGGCGGTCCGCTCCGCGTCGTTGAAGTAGGCCGGAACGGTGATGACCGCGTCGGTCACCTCTTCTTTCAGATACTTCTCCGCATCGAGCTTCAGCTTGCGCAGGATCAATCCTGACAGCTCGTCCGCGGAGTAAATCTTGCCGTTAAAATCCCGCGAGAATTGCTCCGGCGACTTGCCCATCTCGCGCTTCACGAAATCGACGATGCGCTCCGGCTCGGCCACGGCGGTGTTCTTGGCCAGCGTGCCGACGATCGCGTTCAGGCCATCAAACAAGATGACTGAAGGCGTAATGCGCTCGTTTTCGCTGTTGGGAATAATCTGCGGTTTACCGTAGGCGTCGATGTGTGCGACGGCGCAGAAAGTAGTGCCGAGATCGATGCCGATTGCTTTTCGCTGGGACATTTTCGCTGGTGTAGGTCTGGTCTGTTCGAGACGGTCTAAGCCGCGATTCCGAAGTGCAGTTTCCATGCCCTGAGCCGACGAGATTTTCACGGGGCAGAAGACTGCGAAGACGTAAGCGAGAAACGGCTACGCACGCTCGCGACGCACGGCCGGATGCGGAGCGGTCCGCGTTACTCGAAGCGCTTCGCGACCACTTCCTCGGGTCGCAAAACTTGATCGCGCCAGATGAAGCCGCGCTTTAGCCGCATCACGATGCGGCCGTCGTCTTCCGCGAAATCCGCGGGCTCGTAACTGATCACGCGATGGAACTGCCGATCGACCATTTCCTTCGGCTCGATCTCGCTCACTTCCATGCGGTGCAGGATTTCCACCAGCGCATGCACCGCGTTCTCGAGATTGCTCGACCAGCGGCCGACTGCTCCCTGCGCACCGTCTGACGACTGCATCTGATTCGCGAGGCTGCTCAGGTCATCGAAGAGCATGACCAGGTCGCGGATGAAAGGCTTCTGCAAGGACTCGCGCAGGAAGTTATCGCGGTAGCTCTTCAGCTCGGCGTGCAGCGAATTGAAGAGGCGCTGGTTCAGCGTGTCTGCGTTCCGTAGCGCGGTCATCTGCGCATCCAGCGACGCGAGTTGCTCGACCACTTCCGAGTTGCCGCTCAGCTTCTCGAAGCCGTTCGAAATCATCCGCTCGAGCGCGGCCATCCGTTCATTCATCGCCGCGAATTCACGCCGCACATCTTCGCTCTGCGCCGGCTCGTTCTCGTCATCGGCACCCCGCGGCGCGATCGTTTGTTCCGCTTCGGCCACGAGCTGCTGCATCGTGGAAGCGAAGTCGTCGGGCAAAGTGATATCGGGATTGCGAGGCATCTCAGGAACGCGCGTAGAAGTTGCGAATCGACTCGACCAGCCCGGGAATGTCGTGCCGGCGCGCCTCCAGATCGACGTTGAGACCGAGGTCGCGCGCGGTCTTCGAAGTGACCGGCCCGATGCTCGCCACCTGCATTCCCGGCGGCCAAGGCAAATCCAGCGCCATGAAATTTTCCGCGGTCGACGAACTCGTGAACGTGATCAGGTCCGCGCCTTCTTCGACAAAGCGACGGCGCGCGCCGTTGTCATCACGCGTTTCCGGAACCGTTCGATAGGCGAAGCCTTCGTCGACAATTGCACCCATGGCTGAAAGTTCCTTGGGAAGCACGTCGCGCGCCTTCTCTGCGCGAGCGATCAGAATGCGCAGATTTTCGACGTCGCCCTCCTTCTTGAACGCGCGCACCAGTCCTTCGGCGACGAATTCCTCCGGTTGCAGATCGACATGCAACCGGAAGTCGCGAATGCGCTGCGCCGTTCCCGGTCCGATCGCGGCGATGCGCGCCCCGCCAATCTCGCGCGCGTCGTGGTAGAGCTTGTAGAACATTTCAAAGAACGCGTTCACGCCGTTCGGGCTGGTAAACACGATCCAGTCGTACGCGTGAGCGTCCTGCACCAGTTCGGCGAACGCGCGCAGGTCCGTCGGCGGCTCGATGCGGATCGTTGGCAATTCCAGGACATCCGCGCCGAGTCCGCGCAGTTGATCCGTCAGCGCGCCCGCTTGCGCGCGTGTTCGTGTCACGACGATGCGTTTGCCTGCGAGCGGTTTGCCTTCATACCAGTTCAGCTCATCGCGCAGTCGAACGACTTCGCCGAAAACCGCCACCGCTGGGGCTTCGAATCCTGCCGCCGCGACCCGCTCCGCGATGTCCTGCAACGTGCCCGTGAGCGTCTCTTGCCGCGCCGTCGTTCCCCAGCGCACGAGCGCCACCGGCAGATCAGGCGCCGCGCCGTTCGTGATCAACTCCTGCGCGATCGCGCCGATTCGCTCCACCCCCATGAGCATAACCTTTGTCCCGCCAAGCTTCGCCAGCGCCGCGAAATCAATTGCGCTCTCCGTCTTGGAAGGATCTTCGTGGCCGGTGAAAAATGTGACGTGCGACGCGTTGCCGCGGTGCGTCACCGGAATGCCCGCATAAGCAGGCGCAGCAATCGCGGACGTCACGCCCGGCACAATCTCGAACGGCAGTTTGGCGCGACGCAGCGCGAGCGCTTCTTCGCCGCCGCGGCCAAAGAGAAACGGATCGCCGCCTTTCAGCCTAACCACTTGTTTCCCCTCGCGCGTCTTCGCGACCAGCAGCTCGTTGATCTCCTCCTGCGTCAGGGTGTGCGCGCCGGCTTTCTTCCCCGCGTAAAGGACCTCTGCGGTCTGCGGCGCCCACTTCAACATCTCCGGATTGCAGAGGTAATCGTAGACGATGACCTCCGCGCGCTCGATGCACTCTTTCGCGCGCAAGGTGACGAGTCCGATGTCGCCCGGCCCTGCGCCGACGAGAAAACATTTGCCGTTAATTTTTGCTGCCATGGATCAAATCGAAGAGTTCCGCCGCGATCGCTTCCGGGCGGATCGCAGCTGCATCCTTTCGTAACGCGGCCGCGCGCGGTTGCACGCGTCCTTCATCGAAAATCTGCGCCTGCATCTCGATCGTGCCGTGGTTGAGCGCGGCAATGACGCCGACTGGCGTGCCGCAATCTCCATTCAGCAAGCGCAGAAACTCGCGCTCTGCGCGCAGACAAAAGAGCGCGGCGCGATCGCTGATTGCTTCGACCACTTCGCGGGTCTGCTCATCATCGCGCCGGATCTCGAGCGCGACGATCCCCTGCCCGCCCGCGGGAAGGAAGTTGTCGATCGGAAGAATTTCGACCGGCAGCTGTTGTCCTTCGAATTCGATTACACCAGCGGCGCAATCGAACCCGAGCCGCTCGAGTCCCGCACGCGCGAGAATGATCGCATCCCAATCACTCGCGATCAGCTTGCGCAGGCGCGTTGGCACATTGCCGCGCAGATCGACCACTTTGACGTCAGGTCGCGTGAAGCGCAGTTGATGCTGTCGACGAACGCTGCCAGTCGCAACGGTCGCTCCTTCGCGCAACTCACCTGGTTGTTTTGAGATGAGCACGTCTTCGATCGCAGCCCGCGGAAGGGCGGCGCAAATCTCCAGACCATCCGTCGCTTCGCTCGGCAAATCCTTCGCGCTATGCACGGCGACATCGATTCGCCCGCCGAGCAACGCGCGCTGGATCTCGGCCGTGAACATCCCCTTCCGGCCGGCGTGCCGGTCGAGCGGTTCCGGCGAACGGCCGCTGCGTTCGTCACCGCTTGTGCGGATGATTTCGATCTCGCTGTCGATGGCCAAGGCACATTGCACGAGCGCGGCCTGCGCGCGCGCCAGATCGCTGCCGCGCGTTCCGAGCACGAGACGTCTCACGATTCAGACACGCGCAGCGGCGCATCCGCGAGCGAGCCTTCTGCAAACGGCTTCGGGTTCTCGCCCGATCGGCGAAGACGCGCGGCAAAATCTGCGACGTGCTCGGCGATGATCTCTTCGCCGGCCGCGATCTGTTGGCGGCGCAACTCGAGCGCCTGATTCGCGACGGATTGCAGCGAGTCGATGTCGTAAAGATAAACGCCGTCCATTTCATTGACGTCGGCGGCGATGTCGCGCGGCACCGCGATGTCGATGAGGAAGAGCGGCCGGTCCCAACGTTCGCGCAGCATCGGGGCAAGCTTTTCGCGGGTGAGGAGCGGCTCGGGCGAAGAGGTCGATGAGATGAGGATGTCGATCTCGCGGCATTCGTTTTCCCATTGCTCAAACGGGACCGCGCGGCCGCCGATTGCGGTCGCGAGTTCCTGCGCTCGACCGGCCGATCGATTGGTCACGCGAAGGTCGCGGACGCCGCGGGAGATCAGCGCGCGGGTGGTGCGTTCGCTCATCTCGCCGGCGCCGACGACGAGCACTTTGCAATTCGCAAGCTGACCGAAAATCTTGCCGGCGAGATCCACTGCGACCGATCCGACGGAGACCGCGCCGCGCGTGATATCGGTGTGCGTCCGCACCTGTTTTGCGACGCGGAAGGCGCGTTGAAAAAGGCGATGCAAGACGGGACCGGCGCCGCCAGACGTGCGCGCCGCTTCATAGGCGAGCTTGGTCTGGCCGAGCACTTCGGTTTCGCCAACGACCATCGAATCGAGCCCCGATGCGACGCGGAAAAGATGCTGCGCGCAATCTTCATCGTCGAAGCGGTAGAAGACCGCGGAGTCCTCGCTCGCTTCGTTGTGCGCGGCTGCATTCAGGCAACGAACGACGGTCGCGTTTGCGATCGGCTCCGGCGAGACGCCGTAGATTTCGACGCGATTGCAGGTGGATAGAAGGATCGCTTCGGCGCAACCGCTCGTCTCGCGCAGCACGCGATCAGCTTCGGCGTTGCGCACGTAAAGCTCGCGCGTCTCGACCGGCGCGGTGTGATGGCTGATGCCCACGCAGAAGAGCTTCATCGGATCAGGCGGGGGTCTGCGCGACGAAGCGGATGGCCCACAAAACAGAGACCGCCGCGGTGAACGCGACCACGCAGAGCGCGGCGACATGTTTGGGCGTGAGCCGGAAGAAATGCCGCCCCTGCAGGATCGCGCCATAGAACGCCCAGACGGCAATCGCGCATGCCACCTTCAGGCGCGGCAAAGGTTCACCGGTGAAGAAACCGCTCACCAGTCCCGCGGTGTAGAGGCCGAAGCCGAGCCAGAGCAGGCGCGTGATCGCAGCGTAGAGATCGTGCAGCGGCGGCAGGTGCTGGAAGATCGAGTGAAGCTTGCGCGCCTTGAGCTGTCGCTCTTGCACGAGGTACATGAGGCCCGCGACACAGGCGAGGGCGAACGCTCCATAAGCGACAATCGAGACCGAGGCGTGAAACTCGAGCCACGGGTTCACGGCCAGGCGTGTGGAGTGCGTGCGATCGATCGGCGCGAGCAACGCGAAGCTCTGCATGAACAGCACGAGCGGGGCAGTGAACGCGCCCATGAGCGACAAGCGATACGCCGGGCCGACGAGCATGTAGATGAGCGCGACCGCCCACGACATGAAGACGAAGACTTCGAAGAGATTCGTCAGCGGACAGCGACCGAGCGCGCGCCCGCGGACAAATAGAAACGCGGTCTGCAGCGCGAAGCCGGCAGCGATTGCGTAGAACGCCGCGCTGCCGGGTTGAAAGACCCCGCCGCGCAGAAGCAACACGAGGCGAACCGCCGCGAGCAGAAAGCACAAGGTGGAGGCGATGACGAAGAGCCGGTCCATCGGGGCTCGAATTTAGGGAGCGGCACCTCTGCCGCAAGACGCAGCCTTACCTCGGCAGGTTGTAGGGCGTGCCGGAGAGTTCTTTGTTACCCGTGGCGCGCGGCAGCGGACTGCGCGGCGGGGTCGGCGCTTCGACTCCGACCGTGTAGGTGCGTGGTCCGCGCGCTTCGTTCCGCGCGAGGGTCAGCGGATTGATCGTGACCCAGAGGTGGTTGGCCTTCTCCACCGACATCCAGGCGGACCCGTAGTAGCGCGATTGGCTGCCTTCCGCGTCTTCGAGATTCGCGAACGAGATCGCAAGCCGACCATCTGCGATTTCATAAATGAGCAGGTGCACGAGCATGTTGCGCGTCGTGTTTGAGCCGAAGTTCGAGTGGCCGAGCACCTGCAGATTATTCGCCAGATCGATCGCGAGCGAATCGTATTGGCCGCCGAGCTCGGAATGCACGATGCGCGGATTCGAGAGCCGCGTGCCGCTGAGTTGAGCACGCACCGCGACCCACCCTTTCACCGGCGAAATCATCAGCGTCTTGTGAAACTTCGGGCTCACCTCGCGCAGCAATGTCTCTTGCGCGGTCGGTATGTCGGCGAGGCTGCGTTGACCCTGAACCATGGCGTGCGCAGGCTGGATCGCCGCAACGAAAAGCAGGACGAGCTCGAGGCGCTTCATGGGAAAATCGCTGGCGTTCGCGTCATTTACCAGACGCGCCGTTTGCGGCAACGGACTCTCCACCGAAAATCCGCGCTATCTCGCGGCGCGGATCAGTTGATCGTCACCACGGTCCCGACCGGGATCTCGGCGAAGAGCTTCTGCGCGATTTCGGGCGGGAGGCGGATGCAGCCGTGCGAAGCGCGGTTGTGCGCCACGTTGCCGGCGTGCATTCCGAAGTCGCGGCAGTTCAGCCGCATGAAGAACGGCATCTCGACCTTGTAGATGCTCGAACGGTGATCGCGATTTTTGTCCGTGATCACGTACTCGCCAGTCGGTGTGCTGAATCCATCGCGCCCGGTCGAGACGGTTGTCTGCAAGATCGCCACGCCGTGCTTGAAGACGGAGGCGCGTTGCGTGGCGAGTGACACTTCGATGCGCAATTCCTCCGGCGTCGGTCCGCGACCGAGCAAGGTCTGGATGCACTTCGCCTTGCCCGCATGCGCGGCGAAATAGAGCGCCAGCATCTTGAACTTCTTCGTGTCGCGATTCCTGTCCGCGCCTGCGTCGAGCAACGCGCGAACGTATTCAGTTTTCCCGAGACCGGCCGCGATCATCAAGACCGTGACGGCTTCATCGCTGCGCACGTAACCGCGCAGATCTTCCGATTTGATCATCGAGACAAACGGCTTCTCGGCCGGCGTCGCGATCGTCGTGTTCGGATCGGCTCCAGCCGCGAGAAGCGCGTTGAAGAGCTCACTGTTGTCGTCCGCGATCGCGTGCGCGAGGAGCGGTGTTGTGCCGCCTTCAATCATCGGCGGCATCGCATGTTTACTCACGACAAGGCGGAGCAGCTCCGGGTCTTTCGAGTCGATCGCCAGCTTCAGCGCGGCGCGCGTTGGAGGTGCCCACGCAAGGCCGGACGGCAGACGTTCGAGGACTGGCCGGATGAATTCCGTCTTTCCGCTTTCGGAAGCGATCGCGAGTAGCTCACGTCCGTCCGCCATCGGAACATCGACGCGCTCCAGTCGCGGCAGCAGCAGTTCGAACGCTTCGCGTTGCTCCGCGAGCAAGGCGTAATGCGCCGCGGTTCGCCCGGCGGAATCGGCTGCGTCGAGCTTGTGTGAGCGCTCCGCAAAATTGCGCAGCAACTCCATGTTCCCTTGCTCCGCCGCGCGCATGATCGGCGTCACGCCGTCTCGATCCGCAGCGTCGACGTCGGCGCCGAGATCGAGCAAACGCGCGATCAATCCCGCGTCGTTTTGTTGCATCGCGAGGACGAGCGGTGTCACTCCTTCGCTGTTCGGGACGTTCGGATCGACCTTCGCGCTCGCGGAGCGTTCGAGCAGCGCCCGGTCACGCGTTTCGACCGCGCGAGCAATCGAATCAGCGGGTAATTTCGCCGGCCGATGCAGCTTCGGCACCAGCATCACCGCGGCGGCACAAGCGAGCGCGCCAATGAAAACGATGCCGATCAGGCGAGCTCGTGCGGGGGACATAGCGCGGTCGCATTTTGGCTGCGAAACGGGCAGGTGGTCAAGTGAACGGTCGGCGGGCATGAAGGTCGCCTAACAAGCAGTTCTGCGGCCGCGCCCCTCGTTGACCTTTGCGCGCGAGCCGTTAGCATCGCGCCGATGGCTCCTGAAACGGTCGAGAAAATGCGCGCGGCGATCCGCGATGTCGCGGACTTCCCGAAGCCGGGAATCATCTTCAAAGACATCACACCGGTACTCTGCGACGGCGCGCTTTTCCGGACCGCGATCGATCTCTTTCTCGAACGCTGTCACGCTTGCGAAGTGGACAAGATCGTCTGCATCGACGCGCGCGGATTCCTCTTTGGTTCCGCGGTCGCGTATGAGCTTGGGATTGGCCTCGTGCCCATTCGCAAGAAGGGCAAACTGCCCTACAAGACCGAGCGCGCCGCCTACACGCTCGAGTACGGCGAGGCCGAAATGGAGATGCACGTCGACAGCATCGAACGCGGCGAACGCATCGTGCTCATCGATGATCTCCTCGCGACCGGCGGGACGTCCGCTTCGGCCGTAGCCCTGGTGCACAAAGTCGGTGGTGTCCTGGTTGAAGCGCAGTTCCTGATCGAGCTCGATTTCCTGCACGGCCGCGACAAGCTCGCCCCCGCGAACGTCGTTTCGTTCCTGCGCTACTGACGCGCCGATCTACCCTGATCGCGCGCTAGCGTCATCCTGAGGCTGGCGCAGCGCGCCGAAGGACCTCACCCACTCGCGACTGATCACGCTCTCGGCTGTAGATGAACCATCACCCTGTGTGAGATCCCTCGCCGTCTCCGCGGGCTCGGCATGACACGCGGCGGGAAGGCTTCAACGGCGCGCGCAAATCACTCGCCGTGGCAGGCACAACCTGCACCGCAGCCGCCGCCACTTTCCGCGACGACCACTTCCATCTCGATCTCCTGTAGCTCGAGTTGATCGTGGATCTCGGCGAGCAGCGCCACAGCGCGATCGTCCGGCAAAAACGCGCAACGTAACTCGATCCGCGCCGGCTTCCCTTCCAGCTCCGGATGCGCGGCGATCATCTCGCCATCGAGCAGGAACGAAGCGTAGGCGTTGAACTTCTCCTGCACCTCGTGCAGCTGCTCGTCGCCGCCGTCCCACGGCCGCTCCTCCGTCATGACGAGCAGGACTTCGTTGCGCTTTTGATCGAAGCCGAACATGTCGATCACGGCCGGGTTCGCGACGCCGCTCAAGCCGCCATCGTGCTCGCGTTCGTCTCCATGCTCGTGCTCGCAACCGCAGCTCATCCGGCGCTATCTTCCGCTGCACATGAAGTCTCTTCAACCTTTCCGCTGGCTTGCCGTTCTCGCCTGCATCGCGAGCCCGGCGCGGGCGCAATTCACGCCGGCCATGATCCAGAACAACAGCTACTGGGGCGACGGGAAGGCGGAGTACAACATCTACGCCGCCGAGCTGGTGCGCGAAGGCGCGGCGCGACCTTGTGAGGTCGTGCACATCCTGGTGCGCGAGCCGTTTGATCTGAAGCAGCTCGTCAAACCGGAAGATCCGAAACGGCCGGACACGACCGCCGTTTTGAAGCTCAACCAGATCATCAACGTGCCGGTCGGGCTGCTCCTTTATCAACAGATGCACTCGAACTTCTGGCGCGTGGACGACGCGCAGCTGGCGAAGTTTAGCCTAACGAGTAATGACAGTTGCGGAAACACCTACAAGCAAGGCTGGCGGCGCGAGCAATTCGTTTACGATTACCGCACTTACTGGGACGCGATGGCCTTCGGGCAGGAGAACGTCGCCGTGCCCGCGAACGGCTACTTCTATGACGAGCTGCCATGGCTCGTCCGGACGATCGATTTCGCGAAGCCACCAGCCGAGTTCGAGATTCAGCTCGCCGGCAGCGTGATCAATTCCAAGAAGGACACGTTTAACTTCCAGCCGGCGAAGGTTTCCTTCACGACTAACGAGCGATCGATCGATGTCGTGGTGCGACATGCGGCGGGTGAAGATCGTTTCACGCTCGATCGGCAGTTCCCGCATCTTCTGCGCGAGTGGAAGGCGGCCGACGGCAATCACCTGAAGATGAAGCGCAACCTGAAGGTCGATTACTGGAACTACAACAAGCCCGGCGATCGCGAGCGGGCGTTGAACAATCCGATGCTGCGGCTGCCGGATTGAGCTTCCATCGCGTATCGTCGACGCATGTCATCCTGAGGCTGGCGAAGCGCGCCGAAGGATCCCTCCCAGGGTGCCCGGTATACCCCTCACTCGGATGAGCCAAGCACCCTGTGCGCGATCCCTCGCCGTACGCGCGGCGCGGGATGACACGCTGCGTTGAAGGCGAGTGGAAGCCACGCTACGTAAGCGCCGTGCCTAAGCCGAAATCCAAACCGTTCACCCTCCTGGGTCGAAGCGAGACGAAGCTGCCGATCTCGCCTGACCAGGCGCAACTGGAGACGTTCCCGAGCCCGGCGAAGCGGCCGTACACGATCCGCTTCGAAACATCGGATTTCACTTCGCTCTGTCCCGTCACGGGCCAGATGGATTTCGCGCAAATCGTAATCGAGTACGTGCCCGACGCGCTCTGTATCGAAACGAAATCGCTGAAGTTCTATCTCGCCTCGTATCGCAACGAGTGCGCCTTCAACGAGGCCGTCACGAACCGCATCCTTGATGACTTCGTCGCGGCCTGCTCGCCGCGCAGCGCGGTCGTCACCGCGGAGTTTTCCGCGCGCGGTGGAATCGCTCTCACCGTCCGCGCGGAGTATTCCGGAACACACCAGCGTAACGGCCGCTAGCGCTCGTTAGGCACAATGCCTGACGAACCGATCCGCCAGCCGAGTTTCGCGGAAGCATTGCGCTTCTGGTTGAAGCTTGGATTCATCAGCTTCGGCGGTCCGGCTGGGCAGATCGCGATCATGCAAACCGAGCTGGTCGACAAGCGCCGCTGGATCGAGCAGGAGCGGTTTCTCCATGCGCTGAATTTCTGCATGCTGCTTCCCGGCCCGGAAGCGCAACAGCTCGCGATTTACATCGGCTGGCTCTTGCATCGCACGGCCGGCGGCGTGGTCGCGGGCGCGCTGTTTGTCCTTCCCTCGGTCTTCATTCTTTGGGGGCTAAGCGCCGTCTACGCGATCTACGGCAACGTCCCGTGGATCGCCGCGATCTTCTATGGCTTGAAGCCGGCCGTGCTCGCGATTGTTGCGGCCGCAGTCATTCGCATCGGCCGAAAATCTCTCACCGACGCGCTGATGTGGAGCATCGCGGCGCTCGCCTTCATCGCGCTTTTCTGGCTGCACGTCCCGTATCCCGTCGTTGTCTTAACCGCGCTCCTCATCGGCTTCGTGAATGCGCGTTGGAGAACGCAGACTACGCACCTTGCGCGATCCACGCCTAACGAGTCCAACTGGCGCCGCACCATTCGTGTCGCGCTCGTTTGCCTCGCGCTGTGGTGGACGCCGATCCTCGCCGCGGGCGTCTTAGCCGGACGGAACAGCACGTTATTTCAGGAAGGCCTCTTCTTCAGCAAAGCCGCGCTCGTCACATTCGGTGGCGCCTACGCGGTGCTGCCCTACGTCGCGCAACACGCGCTCGACACCTACGGCTGGCTGCGTCCGGGCCAGATGATGGACGGCCTCGGCCTCGCGGAAACGACGCCCGGTCCGTTGATCATGGTGCTGCAATTCGTCGGCTTCATGGGCGGTTGGAATCATGCGGGCGCGACGACGCCGCTGCTCGCCGCCACGCTTGGCGCGCTCATCACCACATGGGCGACCTTCGTGCCGTGCTTCCTCTGGATTTTCGTCGGCGCTCCCTACATCGAACGCCTTCGGGAAAACGCGAGCCTGCGCGCCGCTCTCTCCACCGTCACCGCAGCGGTCGTCGGAGTTGTTCTGAACCTCGCTGTCTGGTTCGGTCTGCACGTCATGTTCCCAGCTGGTCGACCGATCGACTGGTTCGCCATCGCGATCTGCATCGTTGCCTTTCTTGGATTGGTGAAGTGGCGCTGCGATGTGATCCCAGTCGTGGTCTGCAGCGGACTCGCCGGGCTGCTCTATCGTCTCGCGTTAACGCCGGGCTGATTGACTTGATTTTGATTGATCCTACCTTCCGAAAACCGCGCGTGTCGCGCCGGTTCGCCTGTGAAAAACGTCCTTTTTGTCTGTACTGGAAACATCTGTCGGAGCCCGATGGCAGAAGGCCTTTTCCGTCAGCTCATCGGTAATCGAAAGGACATCACGGTCGCGTCTGCCGGCGTGCATGCGGTGCGCGGACAACCGGCGAGCACCTTCGCGGTTCAGGTGCTAAGGGACGAAGGCGTCGATATTAGCGGGATTCGCAGCCAGCCGCTCACCGCGACACTGGCGGAGCGCGCGACGCACATTTTCGCCATGACTGGCGCGCACCTCGAGTCGATCCACATGCTCTTTCCGCACGCGAGCGACAAGGCGTTTCTCCTCCGCGAATTCGAGGAACCGGGCACAACCGTTTGGCGCGATGTGCCGGACCCGATCGGCTGCGGGCGCGACGTCTACCTGCTCTGCGCGGAGACCATCAGGAGTGCGCTCCCGAGTGTTCTGGCTTTCGTCGAACAAAGTGAACTCGTCCTCCCCGCGAGCTCGCGGGGCGGCGGAACTTCCTCAAATCCTATGGCTGAAATGACCTCACACACGGCGAGCGGTTCCGGCGGAACGAGCGGTATGCAACCGGGCGGCGGCCTGCGCAAAACCGATCCCGAAATCTACGACGCGATCCAGACGGAAGAGAAACGGCAGCGCGAAAACATCGAGCTCATCGCGAGCGAAAACTTCACCAGCCGCGCGGTTATGGAAGCGCAGGGAAGTTGCCTAACGAACAAGTACGCGGAGGGCTACCCGGGGAAACGTTGGTACGGCGGTTGTGAAAACGTCGACGTGGTCGAGCAGCTCGCCATCGAACGGGCGAAGCGGCTCTTCGGCGCCGCGCACGTCAACGTTCAGCCGCACAGCGGCGCGCAGGCGAACATGGCGGTGTATTTCTCCGTCCTGAAACCTGGCGACAAAATTCTCGCCATGAATCTGGCGCACGGCGGCCATCTCACGCACGGACATCCGGCGAATTTCTCGGGCAAGTTCTACGCCGTCTCGCAATACGGCGTCAGTGAGCAGAGCGAGCAAATCGATTACGACGCCCTGGCAAAACAAGCCGAAGAAGTCCGGCCGGCGATGATCACGGCCGGCGCGTCGGCTTATCCGCGCATCATCGATTTTCCGCGGCTGCGGCAGATCGCCGATGCCGTCGACGCGCTCTTGTTTGTCGACATGGCGCACATCGCGGGACTCGTGGCCGGCGGACAACATCCGAGCCCGATCGCGCATGCGCATTTTATCACCACAACCACGCACAAGAGTCTGCGCGGACCGCGCGGTGGCATCATCATGTGCGGCCCGGAACACGCGAAAGCGATCGACGCGACCGTGTTCCCGGGCATCCAGGGCGGACCGCTCATGCACGTCATCGCGGCGAAGGCGGTGTGCTTCCACGAAGCCTTGCAGCCGGCCTTCCGCGAGTATCAACGGCAGGTGGTGGTGAACGCGAAAGCGCTCTCCGCCGGGCTTACGAAACACGGCTACCGCATCGTGTCCGGCGGCACTGAAAATCATCTCATGCTCGTCGATCTGCGGCCGAAAGATCTGAACGGCAAAGACGCCCAGGAAAGCCTCGATCGCGCCGGCATCACGGTGAACAAGAACGCGATCCCGTTCGACACCAGCTCGCCCTTCAAACCCGGCGGCATCCGCATCGGCACACCTGCCGTAACCACCCGCGGGATGAAGGAAGAAGAGATGCTCGACATTGCGGACCTCATCAATGAGGCGCTGAACAATCGCAGTGACGCTGCCGGTCTGGAGCGCGTGCGCGGCAAGGTGCGCGAGATGACACGGCGTTTTCCGTTGCCGTCCTAAACGGCGATGGAGCCCGTGCAATCGAACAACCCGCTGCGCGAAGGTCTCGCCACGCGCAGCGTGCCGGAGGCGTGCACCATCGTGATCTTTGGTGCGACCGGCGACCTCAGTCATCGCAAGCTCCTGCCTGCGCTCTACAACGTCGCCGCCGCCGGGGAACTGCCGCCGGATGTGGCAGTGGTCGGGTTCGCGCGGCGCCCGAAAACGGATGAGGAATTCCGCAACGAAATGGGCGAAGCGGTGCGGAAGTATTCGCGGCAAACGGTCCGCGACGAACTCTGGGATAACTTCGCGCGCTCGCTCTTTTATCACACGAGCGATTTCTCGGATGAGGCCGGCTACAAGTCGTTAGGCGAACGTCTCAACCAGCTCGACAAGGAACGCGGCACGGGCGGGAATCGCCTCTTCTATCTCGCGGCTGGACCTGAGCAGTTCGAACCGATCCTCCGCGGTTTGAAAGCAGCGGGATTAAATCAATCGCCGAACGGCGGCTGGTCGCGCGTCATCGTGGAGAAGCCGTTCGGCACCGACCTCGCCTCGGCACGCGAGTTGAACCGCACCGTGCACGAAGCGTTTCCGGAAGACGCGACTTACCGCATCGATCACTTCCTCGGCAAGGAAACCGCGCAGAACATTCTGGTGCTTCGTTTCGCGAACGCCATCTTCGAGCCGCTCTGGAACACGCGCTACATCGACCATGTCCAGATCACCGCCGCGGAAACGCTCGGCGTCGAAGCGCGTGGTGGTTATTACGAAACGGCCGGCGCATTGCGTGACATGGTGCAGAACCATCTGATTCAACTCTTCTGCCTCGTTGGACTCGAACCGCCCACAGATCTCCGCGCCGACAGCATTCGCGATGAGAAGGTGAAAGTGGTGCGTTCGCTGCATCGCTTGACGCCGGAGGAAGTGGCGATGGATGTCGTCCGCGGCCAATACAGCGCCGGCGCGATCGGCGGGAAACCTGTCCCTGCTTATCGCGACGAAGAGAAAGTCAGCCGCACATCGAAGACAGAGACGTTCGTTGCCCTGAAACTCGCAGTCGATAACTGGCGCTGGTCGGGCGTGCCGATCTACATGCGGGTCGGCAAACGTCTGCCGAAATCGGGCACTGAGATCTCGATTCACTTCAAGACGGCGCCGCAGGTTTTGTTCAACAAGGACAACGGCGAGCACGAGAACAATGTCCTCGTCATCCGTATCCAACCCGACGAAGGCACGTCGCTGCGCATGCAGGCGAAGGTGCCGGGCACGAGCTTTCGGATCGAGCCGGTGAAGATGGATTTCCATTACGGGACCTCCTTCGGCAAAGCGAGCCCCGAGGCCTACGAACGCTTGCTCCTCGACGCCATGAGCGGCGATCCAACGCTCTTCGCGCGGCGTGATGAAGTCGAGCAGGCGTGGGAGTTCATCGATCGGATTGAGAGCGCCTGGCACGACAGCGAACCGCCGCCGTTGCACGAATACGCAGCGGGCTCGTGGGGGCCGGACGCCGCGGATGAACTGCTCGCGCGCGATGGCCGGACGTGGCGCAGGTTGTGAGATGCGATGAGGAATGCGCGTCACTCCCACGCTGTCATCCTGAGCCGCGAAGACGGCGAAGGACCTCGCAACCGATCGGCGACGTGCAAGCGCGAAGGG
>JALZAD010000237.1 GCA_030948555.1 Verrucomicrobiota bacterium
TCGCGTAGTTCTCCGCGATCGTCACCGGATCGAACGACTCCGCGATGACACCAGCCGACGGGGAAGCCTTTTTCACCTCCGCGATGAGCGCGAGTTTGTCCGGCCCCTGTTGCAGCGCGGATTGGAAACTCCGAAAGTCATTCCGCAACAACGCCACTCGCCGCAGCTCTTCGCGCCGCGGCCGCAGCCGTTCGATCTCGGCTCGTTTGACCCGCAGGATTTCATCGAGACGACTCATGGCGCGCGCACTCTAGCGCACCGCGTGCGTATCTTCACTGATGTCAGGAATCGCAGAGGCAAAGATCGCGCGGCGTTCTGCCGTGAAGCGATGGTCTCGCCATCTCTGGCGTGAATGGACGACCGAAAGTCGCCGGTCCATTCGGTGCGCCGCGGCGCGGCCCGACCCGGCGAGTTGGTCAGACACAACGCTGACCGCCGCGTGGCTCGGACACTCGACCGTCTTGATCAACTTCTTCGGCTTCCACATCATCACCGATCCCGTCTTGTTCCCGCGCATCGGCATCCGCCTGCCGGGATTCACCGTCGGTCCGAAACGCCTCACCGCCGCTGCCCTCCGCGTCCGCGAACTGCCGCGGATCGATCTCGTTCTCCTTTCCCACGCGCACTTCGATCACCTCGACACGCGCACCCTGCATGCTCTCCCGCGCAGCGCAGATCTGATTACCGCTCCGAAAACGACCGACATCCTTCGCTTCCTGTTCTTCCGCAGCAAAACCGAACTCCGCTGGGGCGAAGAAACCGAAGTGAAGCGCGCCTGTGGCTCAATCCGCGTGCGCGCTTTTGAGGTGCGGCACTGGGGCGCACGACTCCGCACCGACACCTGGCGCGGCTACAACGGCTACCTTCTCGAACGCGAAGGACACCGGATCATCTTCGCCGGAGACACCTCGCTCACCGGTAGCTTCGCGGAACTACGCAGCCGTCGTCGCTTCGATCTCGCACTCATGCCGATCGGCGCCTACGACCCGTGGATTCGTTCCCACGCCACGCCGGAGCAAGCCGTTGCCATGGCCGATGCGGCCGGCGCCGATTACATCCTGCCGTTGCATCACCAAACCTTCCGCCTCAGCGCGGAATCGTTCTTCGACCCGATCGAGCGATTTGCTGCCGCATTGCAAAATGAACCGGAGCGAATCGCATTGCGCGCGATCGGTGAAACGTTTCGGCTCAAATCGTGAACGCCTCACCCGTGCGAAAATCTCGTCTCGCGCCTCTCCTCTTCGCGCTCACCTTGTTGCTCTTCGTCTGCGTCCTGCATGTTTTCATTCCGGCGCGCACCTCGTGGTTTCTCATCGTCGCCATTCTGGTCGGTGAATGGGGTCACTACGCCGCGTTGCTCGCGCTTCTTCTCGCCGCGCTCAGTTGGCGACGAGGAAGGTTGGGCCGAATCACCGCCGTGCTCGCGTTGGTCGCTGCGCTCATGGCTCTCTGGCCGACGATTTGCGCGCTGAAGATGGCCAGCGGTGTTGCTGCGCAGACGGCCGCCGCATTCCATCCGCCGCAACGTTCCTACGGACGCACGCAATCCTTCGATCTCCTCGACCTCGTGCGCCTTGTGCAGATCGGCGCAGTCGATGTGACTGAGCACGTTTATTCGGACGAAGGCGGCGGCAAACCGCTCACCCTCGATCTGTATCAAGCGCCAGCGCACCCGGCTGCGCAGCCGCTGGTCGTGATCATTCACGGCGGCTCATGGAGCCGCGGGAATAAGCGCGAGCTTCCCGCGATCAACCGCTACCTCGCATCCCACGGCTACGCTGTTGCTTCGATCAACTATCGCTACGCGCCGAAGTTCCCCTTTCCCGCCGCGGTCGATGATCTCTTCCGCGCGCTCGCTTATCTCAAGTCGCATGCCGCCGAATTGCAGCTCGATCCGACCCGTGTCGCGCTGTTGGGCCGCTCGGCTGGCGCACAAATCGCGCTCTCCGCCGGCTACAGCGGACGCGAGCCAAACCTCCGCGGCGTGATCGCGTTCTATGCGCCGACCGATCTCGTCTTCGGCTACACGCATCCCAGCGCACGCTGGGTTATCGATTCCGAGAAGACCCTGCGGAACTACCTCGGCGGAACACCGCAAGAAAAGCCGGCGGAATACGCCGCCGCCTCACCGATCAACTTCGTCAGCGCCAGCACACCGCCCACCCTGCTCGTGCACGGCGGCCTCGATTCGGTTGTCTGGCCGGTGCATAGCGCGATGCTCGACCAGCGCCTGCAAGCCGCGCAACGGCCGCATCTTTACCTCGCGTTTCCACGGGCCACGCACGGCTGCGATGCGAACCTGAGCGGACCAAGCGGGCAGCTAAGTTTGTATGCAATCGAGCGCTTCCTCGTCGCCGTTTTCGCTCTGCCTAACGAGTAGTTGGGCTGGTAGCTTGCGCTTGCCGCACCAGCCGACGGATGCCATCTTCGGCTCCGCGATTTCGCCGGCGTAGCTCAGTGGTAGAGCAACGGTTTCGTAAACCGTAGGTCGCGGGTTCAATCCCCGCCGCCGGCTCGCGCGCTTTGCTCGAAAGCGGACGCGATCTGCAGGAGCCGCGCTTCGTCCAGCGCGTTCCCGATCAACTGCAGACCAATTGGCAACTGCGTGCCCGTTTCCGTCGCCGCAAAACCGCACGGAACGCTGATGGCACACAGCCCCGCGAGGTTTGCGGGAACGGTGAAGATGTCGGCCAGATACATCTGCAACGGATCCGCATCATGTTCGCCGATTCGGAACGCGGGCCGCGGCGAAGTCGGCGAGATGATGGCGTCGACCTGCTCGAAGGCGCGGGCGAAATCCTGCCGGATCAAGGTGCGAATCTTTTGCGCGCGCAGGTAGTAGGCGTCGTAATAGCCGGAGCTAAGAACGTAGGTGCCGAGGATGATCCGGCGCTTTACTTCCGTGCCGAAGCCTTCCGCGCGCGTGCCTTCATACATGTCCAGCAGGTCGCGTGGATTCTCCGCGCGATGTCCGTAGCGCACGCCATCGAAGCGCGCGAGGTTCGCCGACGCTTCCGCCGTCGCGAGGAGGTAATACACGGCGACGGTTTGCTCCGTGTGCGGAAGCGAAACCTCGACCATCTCCGCGCCTAACGAGCCGAACCGCGCGATCGCTGCGGCCATCGATTCCTGCACTTCGCGATCAATCCCCGCGATCGAATGCTCCTTCGCAATTCCAAGCCGAAGCCCTTTGATTTCGCGACCGAGCAGCGCGGTGAAATCAGGCACCGCATCCGGCAGCGAAGTGGAATCCTGCGCATCCGCGCCGGAGATCGCGTTCATGAGCAGCGCGGCGTCCCCAACGTCCTTCGCGATTGGGCCGACTTGATCAAGCGACGAAGCGAACGCGACCACGCCGAAACGCGAAACGCGGCCGTAGGTCGGCTTCATCGCGACAACGCCGCAGAAAGACGCCGGCTGCCGCACCGATCCGCCAGTGTCCGTGCCCAAGGCGCCGAACGCGAGATCCGCCGCGACGGCTGCGGCAGAACCGCCGCTCGATCCGCCGGGGACGCGCGAGCGATCGTGCGGATTGCGTGTCACGCGCACGCTCGAGTGTTCGGTAGACGAACCCATCGCGAACTCATCGAGATTGGTTTTCCCAAACGGAATCGCCCCCGCCGCGCGCAGCTTCTGCACGACCGTGGCGTCATAGTTCGCGCGGTAGTTCCGCAGGATTTTCGACGCGCACGTACACGGCTGGCCCACGAGGTTGATGTTGTCCTTCAGCGCGATCGGCACCCCGCCGAGCGGAAGCGCGAGGTCGACGCGCTCTGCCTCGCGAAGGGCCGCCGGAAGATCAACCGAGAGATAAGCGCCGAGTTCCCCATCCGCTTCGTCGATCCGCGCCTGCAGCGCTTCGATCACTTCGCGCGGCGACACCTCGCGCGCGCGCAGCAGTTCCCGCAGCTCGGCAATGGTGAGCGCCGGCAGTTCGCGCGGCGTCATTCCACGACTTTTGGGACAATGAAGAGGCCGTTCGCGGAGCGCGGCGCATTCTGCAGCGCGTCGTCGGCGTTGAACCAATCGCGCGCCTCATCTGCGCGCGCGACATCGAACATCGGCACCGCATGCGCGGCTGCTTCGACGCCGCTGACGTCGACCGAACGCAGCTCTTCCGCCCACGCGAGGACGCGCCCGAGTTGCTCCTGAAAAAGGCGCGTCTCCTCCGCGCTGAGTTTCAGCCGCGCGAGCTTCGCCACGTAGGCGACGTCGAAGTCCCCCTCCGCCATCGCGCTACCACCAGTGCCGCAGATTGCTGACCAGCCAGATGACGACGATCGCGAGCGCGATCACGAGAGCGAGAAAAACGAAGCGCCCCTCGCGCCGTTCTTTGCGCAACGAGACGCGGCGTCCGCTATAGCGTTCAGCGTCGCTGTATCGTTTGTCGTTCAGCGCGATCGAGACATCGAGGCGGCTGCCGCCTTCATGCGCGCGCGCGATCAACTCTTCCCGCGTGCGCCGGCTTTTCTCCTCCGCGCGGCGCGGCGCCTCCTCGATCATGCGCTCGAGCTTCGCCATCTTCTCACGCAGCTGGTTCTCGCGCAGCGCCAGCTCGGCTTGTTTGTCGTTTAGCGGCGTCCCGGATTTCGGCGAACGGCGGCGCATGCGGAGCTACTGAGCGCGACCGCTCATCCAGACGATGATCATGACTGCAATGAATCCGAAGATGATCAACGGCAGGCTGAGCGCGAACCCGATTTGCAGCCACTGAATGAAACTGTGCGACCCGCTCGAGCTCATCTGTGGCGCGGTGTCCGGCAGCGCGGCATCGGCTGTCTCATCGCCCGCCGCGACGGAAAGCCGGCTCCGCTGCTGACTGAACTCGGCCCGCGCATCGTCGACCGTGCTGAGCGAACGACTTAATTCCTTGTGCAGATCGGCCGGGTTCCAACTCTTCGGGTCGATCGACTCGAGCAGCGCCAGGTGTTGTTCGAAGCTTTCCCGCGTCGCGCGAATCTGCTCCAGCTTCTTCTGTGTGTCGTACGCTTCGCGTTCCAAAACCACGATCGAGCGCGTGAACTTGTCCGTCATCTCCGCGCGCCCGCGTTCCAGTTCTTCCTGCCGACGGCTGAGCTCTTCGAGCTCGCGCTTCTGCTTTTCAATCTGCTCCTGCTGCCGGCGCAGCGAGATCAATTGCTCCTGCGCTTTCTGGACTTGCGAGTCGAGATGCTCGGGCGAATTCGCCTCTTCTTCGTTCAACTCCAGCATCTGTTCGATCGGTCGAATACGTTCTGCCATGACGGTGATTCAGCGGGGGACGAGGCAGGTCGCGACGGCCGGCCCCTTGTGCAGGGGATATAAGACTTACCCCTCTCGAATTCCACATCTTTCCCGAGGAAACTTTGCATTTCGCGCATGTCTTGCCGCGTTCATCGTGGCCGCTGCGCTTTCTGGTTGTTCGCGTGTGCCGCTGGCGCGCAATTCCGGACCGCTGAAGCAGGGAGGTTATCTCTGGCAACGCGCCTGGACTCAGCCCGTGGCGGATGCATTCGGGCAAGCTCAAGCGCAGTTCGACAGCGTCACGATTCTTGCCGGCGAGATCGTCTGGGAAGGTGCACGTCCGCGACTAACGAAGTCGACCATCCGCTGGGACGTCGTTGCGCAGGCGAAGAATCCGACCACGCTCGCGCTCCGCGTCGCGCCGTTCAGCGGGCCGTTCGCGAGCGCTGACGCGAACGCGGGTTTCATCACTGCGACAGCGAAGTCGTTGCTCGACGAAGCCGCGAGCCACGGCGCGAAGATCGCGGAGTTCCAGCTCGACTTCGATTGCGCGCAGAAGAAACTCGCCGGCTACCGAGACTGGCTGAATGCGTTGCGTGTTGCGATTCAGCCGATGCCTTTGAGTATCACGGCGCTGCCGTCGTGGCTCGACGAACCGGAGTTCAACCACTTGTTAGGCACGGTGGACGATTACGTCCTGCAAGTGCACTCCGTGCCCGCGCGTAATCCCGACGACCGCGCGACGATGTGCGATCCGCAACGGGCGAAGATCGCGGTCGAGAAGGCGGCGCACCTCGGGAAACGCTTCACCGTTGCGCTGCCGACTTACCGCTGCCTCGGCGGTTACGCGCCCGATGGAAAACTGCTCGGCGTCGCGATGGATTCCGTTCAGCCGTCGTGGCCCGGCGGAACACGCGTCCTGGAGTTCGCCTCCGATCCGGTCGAGCTCGCGAAGCTCGTTGCAGACTGGCAGGGCGATCGTCCCTCCGAAATGAACGCCATCGTGTGGTATCGCATTCCGATTGAAAGCGACCTTCGGAACTGGCGCTGGCCAACTCTGCGCGCGGTCATGGAAGGGCGCGAGCCCGTGCACAAACTCGCGCTCGAGCGCGCAGGAGAGAACCCGATTGATCTCGAGTTGTTCAACGACGGCGAAGCGGAAGAACGATTCGCCGGCAGCGTCACCGCGACGTGGAAGAGCGAAATTCTCGTCGCCTCCGACGCCGTTGCTGGCTGGGCCGTGCAAGCAAACCACGGCTGCGCGGTTTTCGCGCCCGAGCGCGATGCGGCTTTACGATTGTTGCCGGGAGAGCGGCGTGCTATTGGCTGGCTCCGCTATGACCGGCCTGCGCAGCTCGAACTCTTGCTGGCGCCAACCACTCGTTAGGCTGGCCCTGCTTCTCGGCCTAACGAGTAGTTCGTTCGCGACCGGCTACTACGG
>JALZAD010000268.1 GCA_030948555.1 Verrucomicrobiota bacterium
GAGGCGAAACCGGGTTGAGAACGCGGCGCAGCCTCGCATCTTGCTTCGCATGAACGCCGAGATGGATGTGGGGACGAACCGGAAGGCGTTCCAGATCAATCTCGACACGGCGAAGTATGGAACGTTCGCGGAGATCGGTGCGGGACAGGAGGTGGCGCGGCGATTCTTCCATGTCGGCGGCGCAGCCGGGACGGTGGCGAAGACGATGTCCGCCTACGACATGACGTTCAGCGATTCGATCTATGGCTCGGGCGATCGTTACGTGAGCCGCGCGCGTTTGCGCCGCATGCTGGACCACGAATACCAGCTGCTCGTCGAGCGTTTGGACGCGAAGTTCGGCAGCGAGCGGACGTTCTTTGTTTTCGCAGACACGGTTGCGGCGCGCAGCTTCAAGCAGCACAACGAATCGCACGGCTGGCTAGGTGTTCGTTTTCAGACGGAAACGCGTGGCGAGCCGAGCGAGATCATCATTCACGTCCGGATGCTCGACGAAGCGAACGTCGACCAGCAGGAAGCGCTCGGCGTGGTCGGCGTGAATCTTCTCCACGCCGCCTTCTACCAGCCGAACCTGCAGCAGCTCATCGCGTCGCTGCAGGACAACCTGGCGGAGAACCGGATCGAAGTGGACATGATCAAGCTCTCCGGTCCGGCTTACACCACGGTCGATAATCGCCTGATGTGTCTGCAGCTCGTCAGCCAGGGCCTAACGAATGCAGTGATGTTTCGGGCCGATGGCGAGACGGTGCAGCCGGCGGAGGTCTTCTACAAAAAGGCCATCCTCGTGGAGCGCGGCAGTTTTCGTCCTGTGACTTATGCGACGAACGACATGCTGACCGGCGCGCGGCGTGTTTTCCTCGAGCAATGCCAATACTCCGAGAGCGATCTCGTCGTCCTGATGGAGATGACGCTGGAGAACCTGCTCTCCGAAGGTCAGCTCAACCACGCGGATTTCCTCGCGCGGGTCGACATTCTCGGCGCGCTCGGCCGAACGGTGTTGGTCTCGAAGTTCGGCGAGTATTACCGGCTCGCGGCCTACCTTTCGCGCTACACAAACAAGATGATCGGGCTCGTCATGGGCGTACCGAGCCTGATGGAAATCTTCGACGAGAAATATTACCTGAACCTCGAAGGCGGAATTCTCGAAGCGCTCGGGCGGATGTTTAAGAGCGGATTGAAGCTCTACGTTTATCCGATGATCGAGGACGAGACTGGCCGGCTCGTGACCGCGACGAAGATCGACGTCGCGCCCAATCTGCGTTCGCTTTTTCACTACCTGATCGACAACGAGTTCATCCAGGAAGTGGCGGAGTACAACCCGGCGTATCTGCGAATTCATCCGCCGGAAGTGCTCGCCAAGCTGCAGTCGGGCGAGCCGTCCTGGGAGACGATGGTCCCGCCGGAGGTGGTCGAGATCATCAAAGCGCGCGAATTTTTCGGCTATCGCCGCGCGGCTGCGGCCTAACCGGAAAGGCTCGCGCGCTTTTTCGGCGCGGCTGCAGGTGGCGGCACGCTTCCCGCTACTGCTGGGTTCACCACCATGGCAAAGCGCGGCAATTCTGTCATCGGCGTCGATCTTGGGAAACACTCCTTCAAAGGCGTTGTTCTCCAGCGAAAGGGCGACTCCCGTTACGTCCTCACGAACTATTTTTCGCACGAAGTTTCGAAGGAACTAACGAGCGCTGACGACCTCGCGCAGGAGCTCAAACTCTTGCTGAAGGAACTCGGCGGCAGCGGCAAAGCCTGTGCGCTCGCCGTCTCCGATCCGGACGCGCTCCTGCGCATCGTCGAGCAACCGGACACGCCGGTCGAACTGCTGCGCGGTGCGCTGCGTTTTAACGGCCTCATGGTGCTGAACCAGGACACGAAAGAATTTGTTCTCGATTGCGCTCGCGTTGCGCCAAGCCGCAACGGCAGCGAAACCAACGGCGATAGCGGCTCCGGCAATGTGCAGGTCGCGACCGGCACGACGACCAAATATCTCGTGGCCGGAATGCTGCGCACGAACGTGAAGCAGATCACCGAGGCGGTTGCGAAAACCCGCGCTACCGCAGAGAGCCTGCAACTCGCGCCGGTCTGTTCGTTCAATGCCTTCGAGTTCGCTTACCCGGAAGTTTTCGCGCACGAAGCTTTCCTCCTTCTCGACATGGGCCACCTGCAAACCACGGTGCTCATCGGGAGCAAGAACGAGCTCGTCCTCGTCCGGAGCATTGATTACGGCGGCAAATGCCTCATGCAGGCGCTGACCGCGGATGGCGCTCTCGACACCGACGCAGCGCGGACTCTGCTCGCACAAAGCGACCCGGGCATGGCCGACATCTGCCGCAGCTCGCTCCTCCGCCTTGCCATGGAAGTGCGGAACTCGATCGGCTTCTTCGAAGGCCAGCGCGAGGAAAGCATCCAAAGAATTTTCGTCTCCGGCGGCCTCGCTCGCACCGAGCTCGTCTTGCAGGCGCTGAGTGATGAGCTGGGATTGCCCTGCGAAATCTGGGACCCGCTCGAGCGTTGCGAAGTCGCTCTCCCGGCGGCCAAACGCCAGGCGCTCCCGAACGAATTTGTCTCCCTCAACGTGGCCTGCGGCGCCGCGCTCGAATACCTGCGGAACTAGGTCATGGCTCTCCAACTCAATCTCCTGCACGAGCAGATTTCCGAGAAGCGGCAGCGGCAGCGCGACCCGCTCAAGCTCGGCATGTTCGCGCTCGTCGGCGTCGGTTTGCTCATGGCGCTCTTCTACATGTGGCGCGGCTATCAGACGCTCGAAGTGAAGCGTCGCCTCAGCGCGACGCAGGCGGAGTGGGCCAAGATCGAACCAAAAGCTACGGCGGCGAAGAAGCGTTCCGAACAGCTCAACGACATCATCAACACGACGAAGGTGCTCGATGAAATGATCGACACGCGATTCTTCTGGGCTCCGTTCCTTGAACGCGTCGCACGTTGCGTCGCTCCGAACGCACAGCTCACCAGCATTGAAGGCACGGTGCGCGACGATCACAAAGTCAGCGTCGCATTCGAAGGCATCGCTGCCGGCCGCGAACCACGCGCCGCTGCGGAAGAACTTCGCCAGCTGCTGAGCGAGCAACTCGGCCAGATCTACACCGAGGTGAAGGTGGAATTCCGCACCCTCGAGGATCTCGACACGATCGTGAAAATCGCCGGCAGCAACATGGCCATGGCGCACTACTCCCTCACCGCAACCTTCACTCCTGCGGTCGCGCCGAAACCAACGCCAGCCGCAGGCCAGCGCAGTCCGAAGACGAAATGACTCAGCCAAAGTTCAGCAAAGCCGAGATCCAGAAGATTGCCCTGAGCGGCATCGGCTTCATCGCGCTCATCTACGTCTATCTGAATTTCTTCCTCGCCCCGCTCGCGAAAAGCCGGGAGGCGACGGAGAAAACGATCGCGGAAGTGCGGGCGAAGATTGACGCCTCCCAGACCGAAATTCCAAAAGCGACGAACCTGGAGCGCCTCGCCTCCACCGCGACCGCGCGTTACTCCATGCTGCAAGGGCTCGCGCCAGAAGGCGCACCGATCGCCTGGTTCCCGCCGCGAATGAAACTCTTCTTCGCCAATCAGCACATCGAGAAAATCGGCGTGAAGCTCGATACGAGCGGCGCGTTTACCCAGAAGGAACTCGGCGAGTGGGCTCGTTATGTCTGGCAGCTGGATCTGCCGACGAGCGACTTCGCGACTGTCGGCAAAGCGATCGCCGAACTCGAAAACACTGAGCCGCTGCTCAACATTTCCCGCGTCAGCATTCATGCCGGCACGGACAATCCGGAGTTCCAACAGGTCGCTCTCACCGCGAGCACCGCCTTCTTCAAGCGATGAAAAAGCTGATCTGCGCCCTTTCGATTTTCTCCTGCGCGCTGCCGGCGTTTGCTGTTCGACCGGCTGCGGAAGCGCAAGCCGCCGCGACAACGCAACCGGCTGCGACTACGCAGCCCGCCACGCAAGCGACGACAGCCGCGCAACCTGCGCCGACGACCGCCGAGCCGAGCGCGACCGAACTCAACCTCAAGAACAAGTCCTCCTTCACCATGGACGAGAGCGGCCACAATCCGTTCTGGCCCGTTGGCTGGCGTCCAGTCGCGAAGGTCGCGACCAATACTGGCACGGGCGAACATGCCGTCCAGGACATCTCCCCGACTGCTTTCAACGTCACCTCAATCACGGTCGATCGCGGCGGAAGCTTCGCGATCATCAACGGCAAGGTGATGAGCGAAGGACAGGTCTTCGGATTGCAGATGGGCAACCAGACCTACCAGCTCACGGTCAAAGCGATCCAGGACGGCCAGGTTGTCCTGCAGCGCCGTGACCAGGAGATCATCGTTCCGCTCAAGCGCCGCTAAGCGCTCCCTCAACTGATCGCCGATTGCGCCGGCGTGAGCCTGACGAATTCACTTTCGTGCAGGACCGCTTTCTTCGTTCCGCGAAGCAAACGCCCCCACTCGAGCGCGCAGCCGCCGACGATAAGAAACACGAGCACAAGGAACGCGCCGGCGACGCAGGCATCGAGCCGCCAAACGCTCGCTTGCCGGAGCATCGCGGGATTCTGCGCGAGCGAATCGGCGCCGCTCAGAAAGCCAATCTTCGGATCGGGCGAGAAGATTTTTATCCAACCGGCCGAGAACGTCACCGCGCACATGAAGAGCAATGGCGCGACCGTTGTCCAGGCGTAGCGCGCCTTGCCCATCTT
>JALZAD010000288.1 GCA_030948555.1 Verrucomicrobiota bacterium
GATGTAAAGCGCGCTCATCCCATCGGGGGCGAGCGTGCGATCCGTGACCGACGCGTTCTGCACGTAGAACGAAGGATCGGCGGAGAGGACGTGTTGGTTTTCGATCTCGTCGAGGTTCTTTGCGTAGTTCTCCGCCACGTAAATGTTGTGATGCGGCAGGTCAAAGCGGCCTTCGATGCCGAGGTAGA
This sequence comes from Verrucomicrobiota bacterium, assembly GCA_030948555.1. GTDB lineage: Bacteria > Verrucomicrobiota > Verrucomicrobiia > Chthoniobacterales > UBA10450 > JACCTI01. The sequence goes on from JALZAD010000288.1 coordinate 189, forward strand.
GCATGAAGGTCGAGCAGGAGAATTTCTTCCGCGCGAGCTTCTCCTGCGTCCAGCGACGGCGCGATTTGTTCGGCACGAGCCGCGACATGGCGCGCGCGAAGTCCGCATTCACAACAACCGCATCGGCGAGGTAAGCGGCCGATTTCGTCCGAACCCCAACCGCGCGGCCTTTCTCGATCAGCATCTGCTCGACTGGTTCATCAAGGTGGATCTCGACGCCGAGTCGTTGCGCGACGCGGGCGAGGGCTTGCGTGATCGCGTTGCATCCGCCGACCGGATGGAAGACGCCGTACTCATATTCGAGGAACGAGAGAATCGAGAAGAGACTCGGGCAGCGGAAGGGCGACATGCCGAGGTATTTTGACTGGAAAGAGAAGGCGAGACGGATGCGCTCATCGGAGAAGAAGCGATGCAGGTAGGCATCTATGGATCGATGCGGTTGCAGCATGGGAAGCAGACGCAGGAGCCGGGGATCGATGAGGTTCCGCCAGCTGTGGAACGCGCTTTCCAAGCACGGTTGCATGAGCTCAAGCTTGCGCCGGTTCTCATGCATGAAGCGCGTGAAACCGCCGACGTCGCCGGGTGAGAGGGCGGAGATCTGCCGTTCCATCTCGCGGATCCGTGGGGTGCAATTCAGCTCGCCGCCTGCGCCGAAAATCAGTCGATATTGCGGATCCAGCCTAACGAGTTCTACCTCGCGCTCGAGCGATGTTCCGGCCGTGCGGAAGATTTCATCGAGGACGCGCGGGTAGAGGAAAAAGGTCGGGCCAAGATCAAAGCGGAAACCGTTCGCCTCGATGCTCGAGGTGCGGCCGCCCACCATGGGCAGGCGTTCCAAAATCCGCACCCGTACGCCCGCGGCAGCTAGCAAAACCGACGCCGCCAATCCACCTGGCCCGGCGCCGATGATCACAACTTCCTTTTGTTTTGCGCGCGCCATCTTGGCTTGATGTTCGCCAGCCGAACACGCACGGATTCACTGAAGTTCCGGCGCGCGAATTGGCGCGCGTTCGAAGCTGCGTATCGTGGCGCCTCATGACGGACCAACCTCTCGCGGGAAAAATCGGCGTCGTGTTCGGGGTGGCGAACAAGCGGAGCATCGCGTGGGCAATTGCGAAGGCGTGGGCGGCGGCAGGCGCAAAGTTGTACTTCAACTTCCAGGGCGAGCGCATTCGCGAGAACGTCGAAGAACTGGTCGGCGAGTTTGGAGAAGGGACGCCGCTCTGGCCGTGCGATGTCTCGAAGGACGAAGACATCACGCAATTTTTCGGGAACGTCCGCGGACAAACGGATCGGCTCGATTTGATGCTGCACTCGGTCGCCTTCGCGCCGAAGGAAGCGCTGGAAGGCGATTTTGTGAGCACAACGCGGGAAGCGTTCCGGACTGCGCACGACATCAGCGCTTACTCGTTAGTCGCGCTCGCGCGCGAAGCGGCGCCGCTCATGACGAACGGCGGGAGCATCGTCTCGATGACCTACTACGGCGCGGAGAAAGTCGTGCCGCACTACAACGTGATGGGCGTGGCGAAGGCCAGCCTCGAAGCCTCGACGCGCTATCTCGCTTACGATCTTGGTCCGATGAAAATTCGCGTGAATTGCATCTCGGCTGGCGCAGTGAACACGCTCGCCGCGCGCGGGATCAGCGGCTTCAGCGCGATGTTGAAGCACTACCAGGAACACGCGCCGCTGAAGCGCAGCTGCGAGCCGTCAGAGCTCGGCGCGACGGGAGTGTTTCTCGCGAGCGACGGCGCGGCCGCGATCACCGGACAGGTGATCTACGTCGACGGCGGATATCAGATCATGGGGATGTGAGTCATCCTCGTGCTCATGCTCGTGCTCCTAATCGAATGAGCCGAAGCCGAGCACGATTACGATCACGAGCATGAGCATGAGCACGAGTCTGACGGACGAACTGCGGGACTTGTTAGGCGGGAAGATTGTCGCTGATGACGAAGCGACGCTCGCCATGCATGCGGGCGACAAGTGGTTTGCGCATCACGCGCCCGAGGTCGTCGTGTTCGCGGAGAACACCGAGCAGGTCAGCGCGCTGCTGCGGTTCGCGAACGAGCGGAAGATTTCCGTCACACCGCGCGGCGCTGGTTACGGATATGTCGGCGGATGTGTGCCGATGCGCGGTGGGATCGCGCTCTCGCTCGCGCGCATGAATCAGATCAAGGAGATCAACTTCGCCGACGCGGTCGCAATCGTTGAGCCGGGTGTCATAACGGCGCATCTCGCAGAGGCAGCGAAGGCGCAGAAGCTCTTCTACCCGCCCGACCCGGCGAGCCTCAAGGATTGCAGCATTGGCGGAAACATCGCGACAAACGCGGGCGGGCCGCGTTGCGTGAAGTACGGCGTGACGCGCAACTACGTCCTCGGCCTGGAAGTCGTTCTCGCGAGCGGTGAGGTCCTGCGGACCGGCGGGCGTGTGCACAAGAATAAGACCGGCTTCGATCTCATCGGCATGTTTGTCGGCTCGGAAGGAATGCTCGGCGTGGTGACGGAGATCACGTTCAAGCTGCTGCCGCTGCCGCCCGCGCGCGCGACCTTGTCCGCTGCGTTCGAGAAGATGTCGACCGCGGCTGCGACGGTGCAGGAAATTTTTGCGCACGGGTTTTTGCCATCGTCGCTCGAGATCGCAGATCACTTCACGCTGGAAGCGGCGCGGCGCGATCTCGGGGCGGAGATTGTCGCGCCCGGTAATGCGCACCTGCTGGTCGATCTTGATGGTCAGGCGGAAACGGTGCGCACGGAGATGGAGAAGCTGCGCGAGTTGGTCGCGAGCCAACACCCGAACGCGCTCGAGATTGCAACCGTCGAAGCCGATTGCGAACGGCTCTGGGCCTTGCGCCGCGAGTTCAGTAATTCATTGCGCGCCACTGGCCTGACGAAGTTGAACCAGGATATCGTCGTGCCACGCAGCCGGCTGGTTGATTTGGTTGAGTTCGCGGAGTCGCTGCAGCGGAAGCACGGATTCCCGGTCGCGGCCTTCGGTCACGCCGGCGATGGAAACATTCACGTCAACATCATGGCCGATCGCTACAATCGCGACGCGGCTGTGCGCGAGAAAGTTGAGCGCGCGTTAGATGAGCTCTTCGCGCAGGTCCTCGCGTGGGGCGGTGTCATCACCGGCGAGCACGGAATTGGATTGGCGAAGAAGCGCTGGTGGCATGAAGCAACGAGCGACGTCGCGCGCGAAGTGCATCGCCGTTTGAAGGCAACGCTCGATCCAAACGGGATCTTGAATCCCGGCAAGTTTTTGGACTAACGAGTGCTAGGGCAGCACGAGCTCGGCGCGGACCGCGCGATGATCGCTCGAGTTCTCGGACGTCGCGATCACCTCTGCTTTGCGCAGGGTCGCGCCGCGGTAGTAGATGTGATCGAAGCACGCCGCCGGGAAACGCGCGTCCGGCGGGAGCGTGATGCGGGTCGCGAGCGGCATATTTTCCCAGCACCACTTCAGCCCCAGAGCGGTCAGCGTCTGAGTCGTTTTCTCGGAGGTGAAGCGCGGATCATCGGGCGCGGTATTGAAGTCGCCGCCGACCACCCACGTGATCGCGCCGAGCGGACTGTAGGCCTGATTCATCGCCTTCATGTGATCGGCCAGCTGACGCATTGATTCCTCGCGGATCGCGATGTCCTCCACGGCTTCGCCGCGATTGCTCTTTAAATGGAGCGCGTAGACGAGCAGGAGTTTCTTCGGCGCGAGTTGATAGGCGGCGAAGGCGAAACCGCGCGGCGGTGTGATCGCGCTGCCCGGCTTCCACATCTCCGACCAGGCGCTCATCGGTTCGAGCCGGCTCAAGATCGCGACCTGCTGCGTGTCGGTTTGTCCTTCGCGCGGCGGAAAGGTCGAGCAGACATCCACCTTGAATCCAGAAAGCGGCTGGACGGCGAGCGCGGCGTTATCCCAATCGCGCACCTCCTCAAAAGCGATCACGTCCGCGTTCAGCCGCACGATGTCGGCATGCACCGCGCGCGTCTGCTTGATCTGCTCGCCGCGATACGCATTTGGCCGGCCGCCGGGAAACCAGCGGATATTCCAGAACGCGGTTGTGACTGCCGTTTCCGCGCCGGCGCCGGTCGCGGTGAGGAGGACAAGGGCAGTGGTCGCGCCTAACGAGCGGTACAGGTT
>JALZAD010000292.1 GCA_030948555.1 Verrucomicrobiota bacterium
ACGCAACGATTGCTGTAGCCCCACTCGTTGTCGTACCAGCCGACGACCTTCACGAATTTGTCGCCAAGCGAGAGCGTGAGCTTCGAGTCGAAGATGCACGAATGCGGATTGCCCACGATGTCCTGCAGGACGAGCGGCTCCTCGGAATATTCGAGCACCCCTTTGAAGCTCGGGTCTGACGCCGCTTCCTTGAAGGCGGCGTTCACTTCCTCGGTGCTCGCTTTGTCGCGCAGCAGAGCCGCGAAATCTGTCACGGATCCATCCGGCGTCGGAACACGGAAGGCGCCGCCGTTCAGCTTGCCTTTCAGCTGCGGAATGACTTCTCCGATCGCCTTCGCCGCACCCGTGCTCGACGGCACGATGTTCACCGCCGCCGCGCGCGCGCGTCGCAGATCTTCATGCGGCAAATCGAGGATGCGCTGGTCGTTTGTGTAGGAGTGGATCGTGCTCATGAATCCCCATTCGATGCCGAAGCGGTCATTCAACACCTTCGCTAATGGCGCGAGGCAGTTCGTGGTGCAGCTTGCGTTCGAGATGATCGTCATCGTCGCCGGATCGTAGATGTTGTCGTTGATCCCGAGGCAAATCGTCGCGTCTGGGTTCTTGGCCGGCGCACTGATCAGCACGCGCTTCGCGCCGCCTTTGCTGATGTGCAATTCGGCTTTGTCGCGGCTGGTAAAAAATCCAGTCGACTCCAGGACCACATCGACGCCGAGATCCTTCCACGGCAACGCGCCCGGATCGCGCTCTTTCATGATCCGGATCTTGTGCCCGCGCACGATGATGTTCTGCTCGTCGTGGCCGATCTCGCCGTCGAATTTCCCGTGCACCGAGTCCCACTTCAGGAGATGCGCGAGCGTCATCGTATCCGTCAGGTCGTTAATGCCTTTGACCTTCTCAACCTCGGCCTGCGACATGGCGCGCAAGACATTGCGCCCGATGCGGCCGAAGCCGTTGATTCCGTAGTTCGCCATATAGATTCTCCTCTGAGTTGGGGTTGAACGCGCGCCTCCTCGGCGCCGCGGGAGCTACAAGTAAGACGCACTCGTTAGTCGCCGCAATCCCCAAAACTTCCCGCGCAAAACGCATGAACGAACGCGTCTCTCCGCGCGTCAAAAGCGTTCCCATGTGGATGCGTCCTGGCAATTTTCTCGGTTGTCTTCTCCTCGTCGGCAGCGTGGTTGCGCTGCCGCTGCAATCCAATGCCGCGTCGCGCCGCGAACCGTCTGACATGCGCACGATCCTGATGCTCGGTGACAGCTTGACCGATGGCTATGGCCTCTCGCGCAGTCAGGCGTATCCCGCGCTCGTTGCGCAAAAAATCCGCGCCGCCGGTTTGGATTACGAAGTGATCAACGCCGGTGTCAGCGGTGATACAACCGCCGGCGGTTTGCGCCGCGTCTCGCAATATCTGAATCGCAAGGTCGACGTGCTCGTTCTCGAGCTCGGGATTAACGATGCGTTCCGCGGCATTCCGCTCGAGCAGATGCGCGCGAACCAGCAGGCGATCATCGATCGCGTGCGGGCGAAGAACCCGAAGGTGCAGGTGGTGATCGCGGGAATGCAGCTTCCGCTCTACGGCGCGGACGGATATGTGCGCGAGTTCGGCGAGATGTTTGGGCAGCTCGCGACGAAGAACAACGCCGCGCTCATTCCATATTTGCTGCAAGGAGTGGGCGGCGATCCGGCCTTGAATCTTGGCGATCGAATTCATCCGAACGCCGCTGGCCAGAAGATCCTCGCTGAGACCGTGTGGCAGGTCCTCGATCCGCTCTTGAGCAAAGCAACCGCGACGAGCGCGGCGCGCGTAGATTAATCAAATGGAGCAGCTCAATCCCAATCATCTCGACCCGGCCGATCCGCACAATCTGCAAGGGAGCGAAACGCCGGTGCTGGAGCGGATCGCGATTGCCACTAACGGCAACGATTGCGACGAGTGCGTGCGCCACTTGCGCGAGCCGCTGATGAAACTGACCGGCGTCACGGAAGTAACCGCCGACGCGAAGGCGGAAAGGGTCTGGGTGACGTTCGACGCGCGGAAGGTGCAGGAAGCCGCCATCCACGAAGCGATCGAGCGCAGCGGCTACAAGGCGGCGCCGTTCGCGAGCTGATTCGCAGAACTCCGCAACCGCTCGGGCGAGCTGAAGAAAACGGTGTGGTTCTCGATCTGCGCCCCGCGCGCGGCGAATGATTCACGCAGCTCTTCGCTGAAAAAGCTGCCGTCGCGCTCCGGATTGAACTCAAGGTAAATCCGGCCGCCGGGTTTCAGGCGACTGGCCGCATCATCGAGGAAGAACTCCCATTCCCGCGTCCCCCAAAGATCCGGCCGGTTGTGATTGTTGAAGCAAATCATGAAGGCCGTGATGAGGTCGAACTTCCGTCCGAGATCGGGCAACGGCTGGAACGCTTCCACCCGCCAGACAATGCGCTCGAGCCCGAGCATGCGGGTGATTTCCGGATAGAGCGGCACCTCGTCGATGTCGAGGCCGAGCGGGCGGTGCCCGAGCCATTTGCAGATGTAGAGGAAGTAACCTGCGCCCGAGCCGACATCGAGCACGTCGCGGCGCGGTCCGTAATCGAGCTCGAGATCGCGGACGCGGCGGAGGTTGATATTCATCCAACGCTGGAGATCGAGATACTTCGGCCAGGCGGAACCGGGATTCTCGACCGCGTAGCGTTCGCGGAGGCTCTGGAATTTCTCGCGGTCCATGCTCGCGATGATCTTCTCCGCGTTAAGCCGGTAGACGAAGCGACGGGTGAGGAAGATGCGGCCGAGATGTCGCCGCGCGCTGCGAAACGTCCGCGGGTCTCTCAGCTTCGCGAGCTTGTGCGAAAGGCGCATGCGCGTTTCCGGTAAAGTCGCGGCTCGGCGAAATCAAATGGGCGCGCGCGTTTTGCCGCTTCGCGTTAACGTCGCGCCTCGATGAGCCACTCCTTCGATGATGCGTTCGCCTTGATGCAGACGCTCGTGCAATACCGCTCGCAGCCGATCGCCTCGCGCCTGCACGAAGTCCGGAAGAAGCGCTCGATGCTGCACGAAGACGTGCTCATCCTCATCTATCACCTGAGCAAAAACGCGACCGGCAATGTCCTCGAGATCGGTCCGTATCTCGGCGGGTCGACCATCGCGGCGGCACTCGGCACGCGTGATTCCGGTCAGCAGAGAATCGCCGTTACGGTCGAACCCGGCGGCGCGTACAAGCATGCGCGGGTGCCGAGCAAGAACATCCTCAAAGATCTGCGCAACAATCTCGCGCGCGAAGATGTGGCGGATCTGGTCACGATCGTGGAAGGATTTTCCGGGAACGAAGCGACGGTCGCGGCGGTGCATGAACGTTTGCCGCGCGGGAGTGTGGGCTTGCTCGTGATCGACGCGGATGGCGGGATCGAACGCGACTTCAATCTCTACCGCGATGTCCTCGCGCCGAACTGCTGGGTGGTGATCGACGACTACTACGATCCGAAAGTCGAAGGCAAAGCGGTGAAGACGAAGCCGCAGGTCGACGCACTGATCGCGTCCGGCGAATTGCAGCCACTCGGTTTGTACGGCTGGGGCACCTGGATCGGCCGCTGGAATGGCACTCGTTAGGCAACGGCGGGCTGCTGCTGCGTGAGGCAGTGGAAGGCGCCGAGCCCCCAGATGAGCTCGCGGCAATCAATCGGCACGACGCGCCGTTGCGGGAAGGCCGACTGGATCGTCGCGATCGCCGCCGCGTCGCCCGGACCGTGGTAAGTCGGGACGAGCACGACTCTGTTCGCGATGTAGAAATTCGCGTAGCTCATCGGCAGCGTCAGGCCTTCGCGCTCGACTTTCGCGGCCGTGGGTAGCTTCACGATTTCGAGCGGCTCGCCGCCAATCCTGATTTCTTTCAAGCGGGCGAAGTTCTCCTGCAGCGGCTCGTAGTTCGCGCTGCTCCGATCTTGTTCCACGATTGCGAGCACGGTTCGTTCGCGAACAAAGCGCGCGAGGTTGTCGATGTGTCCGTCTGTGTCGTCGCCTTCTGTTCCGCGCGAGAGCCAGAAGATTTCGCGCACGCCCATGAAGTCGCGCATGCGCTGCTCGATCTGCCCGCGCGTCATCTCCGGATTGCGATTCGGATTGAGCAGACACGATTCAGTCGTTAGGCACGCGCCGCTGCCGTTCACATCGATCGAGCCACCTTCGAGGATCATCCCGCCTTGCCAGACTGGTAGCGCCAGCGTCTGCGCGATGCGCGTTGGGACCGCATCATCGAGATCGAACGGCGGATACTTTCCGCCCCACGCGTTGTGGCCCCAATCAACGATAGCCACCCGCGGATCTTCATCGCGGGTCAGGAACATCGGCCCGTGATCGCGGCACCAAGGCTCGTTCGATGGGATCTCGTAGTAGGTGATGCGCTCCGGCGGTACGCCGTCGAGCACGGCGCGCGCTTCGGCTTCGTGCGCGCCGTTCATCACGTTAATGCAAACGGGCTCCGACGTGACGAGCGCCGCGACCATTTCGCGGAAGGTCGGCATCACGCGATCGAACGCGCCGGGAAAACTGATTCCTTCGCGCCGCGGCCACGAGAGCCAGGTGGCAGCGTGCGGTTCCCATTCTGCGGGCATGCGATAGCCGAGTGAGGCGGGCGTTTGCATGCAGATGTTTAATGGCGGATTTCGCAAAAGTCGCAGCGGCCGGCCGCTTCCCAATCGATCCTGCTACGGAGCAGCAGTTTTGCGAGCGGCGTGTCCGGGTTTCGCTCCAGCGAGTCCGTCGATGCGGAGCCGCATGAAACGTCGCGCTGCGTTCGTCGTCAGATCGGTGGAGACGATGGTCTGCACCACGCCATCGTCCGCGGTGACCTGCTCGGAAGTGGCCGCCGCGCCGGAACTCCATGGGCCGGCCGGATCGCTCGCCACTTCGACGGTGATGCTCACCTCGGCGGCATACTTGGCCCGGGGAAAGGTGAGGGTGAGATGCGCACCGGCAGCCGATCGTGCGGTGAAGACGGGCGCGTCCGCGGCTTTCGGATTCGTGCCGAGCACGTACTCGGCCAGAGTCGTCATCCCATCGCCGTCGGCATCAGCCAGGTCGCCGCTGATCTGTGGATCATTCAACTCCGCCGTCGTGAAATAAATTCGCCGCCACTGCTCGAGGGTCGAGTTCACGGTGATGGCAATCGTCCGCTGCACCGCGTTACCAGAGTTGTCCGTCACGGTCAGGTGCGCGCGGTAGTTCCCCGGCGCGGTGAAAATCTTCGCCGGATTTTGTGCGGTCGAGAAAGTGCCGTCGTCGAAAGTCCATTGATAGCTCGCGATGCTGCCATCCGGATCGCTGGCCGCTGCCGTGAAGTTCACGCTCAAGGGCGCGTTGCCACCAGTCACGTTCGCCGCCGCACTGACTACCGGCGGCTGCCCGACCACGTCCGGATTCAAAAACCACGGCGTCGCGCTCGGATCAGTTTTGAAGAACGCCAGCAGTTCCGTC
>JALZAD010000293.1 GCA_030948555.1 Verrucomicrobiota bacterium
GTCCGCGCGGTAACCGCATGAAGCGCTATCTGCCGTTTATCATCATCGTTCTCGTGGCGATCGGGGCCGTCACCAGCGGCGCCATTCTTTACCGCGCAAAAGTAGCGGAGCTCACCCCGGTCGCGAAGGACCGCAAGGTGGCGGAGACGCAAATGGAGTCAGAGGGCGCGCACGTTCGCGGCTCCGCCACCGCTCCGGTCACGCTGGAAGAATTCGGAGATTTTCAATGCCCGCCCTGCGGCTCGTTGGCCGGCGTTCTCCTCCGCATCGAAAGCGACTTCGGCGCGCAGTTGCGTGTCGTCTTCCGCAATTTCCCGCTCGCCGTTCACAACCACGCCGCGGAAGCCGCTCGCGCTGCGGAAGCCGCCGGGTTGCAGGGAAAGTTCTGGGAAATGCACGACCTCCTCTTTCGCAATCAGGCGCTCTGGAGCAAAGATCCTGACGCAAAATTGAGCTTCATGAATTACGCGGAGGAAATCGGGATCAATCTTGAGAGATTTGAGCGGGATTATGACGGCGACGAACCGCGGGCGCGCATCAGCACCGACCAGGCTCGCGGCACCGCACTTGGGGTGACGAGCACGCCCACTCTCTTCATCAATAATCAGCCGCTACCGCCCGCCTCCATGAACGAACCTGCGCTGCGTGCCGCGATCAGTGCTGCTGCGCGCGGGGAATCGTCCGCGCCATCGCCGACGCCGGCCCCCATCGCCACGCCCACGCTATGAGCAGGCAGTCGCAAACCATAGAGACAACTCCGAGCCGTGGCAGTCGGGCGCACGTCATCGTCTACAGCATCGCGGCGACCATTGCGTTGCTCGGCGTCGCTGAAACGACCTACCTGACCGTCATGCACTTGAGCGGCGCGAACGTCGTCTGCGTCGCGTCGAGTGGCTGCTCGCAGGTCCTGCGCAGCGCGTGGGCCAGCATTCGCGGAATACCGACCGCATCGCTGGGCGGCCTCGCTTACTTCACCGCCTTCAGCGCAGCAACCCTGGCAGCGTTCGGCTACCGACGCGCTGAAGCCGTGCTCGCGATTGTTGTTGGCCTGATGTTCCTCGCCACCCTCGGATTGCTCTACGTCCAGGCCCGCGTCCTGCACGCCTTCTGTGATTACTGCCTGCTTTCCGCCGCCCTCATTTTCCTCCTCGCTGGCCTCGTGATCGCTCTGCCGCGCCGCGCCTGATCTCGCGCGCCGGGTTTTGCCTGCAACCGTTACGCCCGCGAGCAGCGTAATCTTTGCACTATGATCTCAACTGCAAACCGCCCGTCGGCGGCGGACCATCGCGAAGGATTCGTCGCGAAAACCATCGAAGAACAAACTGCCAAGCTTCCCTCGGACACTTTCCTCTGGCTCGCGCTCGGCTCCATCGCCACGTCGCTGACCTTGAAGGTGACCGGCCGCGACAAAGACGCGCTCTTCGTCGGCCAATGGGCACCGACCTTCCTGCTTCTCGGCCTCTACAACAAGCTCGTAAAGCAGCTCGGCTCCGACCGCGCCGAAAACGAGGTTTAGTCGCAGATTTCTCCAGCGTCGGACAGCCGTTGTCCTCCCGTTCTGCTAACGTGGACGGGTGACGAGAACGGCTGATTCTGCGCAATCCCGACGCGCCCTCCTCTACATCGCCGGATCACCGCGCGATGCATGGGAGGGCGCGTTGCGCGTCTGGTTCGACGCCGCCCGCCTGAATGCCTGGCAGCGCGCGTTTCCATCTGTCGTCCTTGTTCCTACGCGCAGCCATGCGCATGCGCTAAAGGCAAAACTGCTCGAGGAGGGCTGGTCCCACCTCGGGCTGCATTTTCTCACCCCGTTCGCGCTGCGCACGCTTCTGCGTCCGCAGCCACTAAAAGCCGCTGGCGAAAGCGCTCATCTGCGTCTGCTGCTCGCTGCGGCGGCAGAGAAAACCGCATGCGGCTCGAGCGAGCCCGCAAGCCGCTCGATTGCGCGCGCGCCGGATGCGCTACTTCGCACCCTCGATCGGATCGAAGCCGCTGGTTGGCGCTTCGAGGATCTGCAATATCGCTCGCTCGAACCACTCGTTAGGCAATTTCGCGAGATGCTGCATGCGTGTGGCTTCGCACTCCCGGCTACACTCGACCGCACGGCCGCAGCTGACGCGAACAAGATGCCCGCGCGGATCGGTAATCTTCTCATCACCGGATTCGACGGCGCGCACTGGCTGCTCTGGTTTCTCCTTCAAGCTGCCGTGCAGTCCGCCGAAACGGCGACGGTTGTTTTGCACGATGCGCGCGATGCAGCTCGTGATCTCGATGAGACATGGATCGGCACCTGGGAGGAACTTCACGGCGCGGCTGAATTCACCTATCAACGCCCACCACGCGGCGAGACGCTCTTCCCTGAGCTCTTCGAACCGGAGCTGTTCCGCGCGAGCTCTGCGGCTTCACAAGTCGCGAAACATTTCCTCGTCGGCCGCGATGTCAGCGAACAAGCGCACGCCGTTGTCGCGCTGATCGAAACCTTCCTCGCTTCGGGCAAGGCGGAACGGATCGGCGTTCTCTTTCCCGCCGCCGGCGCTTTGCCGCGCGTCGTCGCGACGCTCCTCTGCGCCGCCGACATTTCGCACAACGACGGAATCGGTCATCTCACGCCCGGCCCACTGGAAGACGACGCCTGGCCGCTTTGGCTCGAGCTGCAGGAGACGCCGCGAGTTCGAGTCCTCCTCCGCTTTCTGCGCGCCTCACCCGCCGCGTGCACCTTCTTCGGCGGACTCGACGCGGAGCGGATCGACGGCATCCTTAGCCGCGCTGCGCGCAATCTCCTCCTCGACGACCTGAAGCTCCTCCGCGCCTACTGCGCGACTTCCCTGCGGAGCGACAAAGCGGAGCGCGTAATCGTTGGTCTCGACGCAATTTCGTTGCTGCCCGAAGAGGCGACGCTCACCGCTTTCCTCGAGCAGACGATCCGGATTTTCGACAGCCTGGATTGGCGTGAGCGACGGCTGCATCTCGAGCAAGCGAGCGCCGGTTGGGCAGGTCGCCTAACGAGTGCAATCTCCCGCAGCACTTACTTGCGTTGGCTGGCCGAAATCAGCACCTCGATTCTGCCGGAGCGCGATCGGAACGGGGATCATCCTTACAGCCGCGTGCATCTGCTTCTACCCGCGCATGCCGAAGGACAAACTTGGTCGCACCTCATCTTTGCCGGCCTCAATGAGGGCTCGTGGCCAGCGCGGTCTAACGAGTCTGGCTTTGTCGACGAACTCGAGATCGCGGAGTTCAACAAGACCGTCCGGCGACTCAATCGTAGCGCACAACAGCAGGGCAGCCAGGGCGAAGGTCACTCGATCATCGCGGACGGTCGCACGTTCTATCTCGGTCCTGTTGAGCAGCGAGAACTTGCGGAGCGACAGTTCCAGAGCCTCTGCGAGTCAGCGACGATTGCGATTGGTGCGAGTGCGAGTTTGATCGAGGAGAGCGCGCCGGAACGGTTCGCGAATCCAAGCGAGTTCTTCACCCGCCTCTACGTCGACGCGAATGGCGAAGCGCCTGGTCAGCACGTCATGACCGCGCTTGCTGAGCGGACGGCGAAGTGGCTCGCGCGCGGCGATGACACACCGTGGCCGAACGACGACCCTGACGTGCTACAGACAGCCGTCGCCTATCGCGCACGCCGCACGCCCGAAGTTGAATTCGGCGAATATGAGTTCGCGCTGCGCGAACCGGTCGAGCGCGAGCTGGTTCTCTCCGCGACCGACTGTGAGCGCATCATCAAGGCGCCCGCGCTTGTCTGGCTGCGCAAATTTCTCGGAGTCGAAGCGCGTGAAGAGGATCTCGCCAACTGGAATATCGCGATTGGCCAGTGGGTGCACGATTGGCTTCGCCAGGTTGCGGAGAGCGACGGCGAGTTTGTCCAACGTCCTTCCGCGAGCGACGTGCGTGATCGCGTCCGCTCCGCCGCACAACGTTTCCGCGACGAGACAGCTGCGCTCCTCGGCCGTCGCCTGCCGGACTGGTGGATTTCCGGCTGGAACCAGGCCGCCTTCATCGCCGATGCGCTCGCGGAGACGATCACCACGACCGAAGACTGGTCGCACTTCGCGACCGAGTGGACGCTCGCGCCGGTTGCGATCCGCGTCTCAGACACACAGCAGTTGCGCGTCCGTGGTCGCATCGATCTGCTGCTCGCGCGTGAGGCAACAGACGCCGAAGGCTTTCCGTTCCGCGAAGCGTGGATCATCGACTACAAGACGGGACGGCGCACCAGCCTCGCACCGGGTCGTAAAGCGAAAGACCACGCGGCCGACTTGCGGCAGAAGTTGCTCGAAGGCAAAGGCGTTCAGCTCGCCGTCTACGCGCTCGCGTTGCACGCACTGGGCGCGGAGGAAGTCGGCGCGAGCCTGCTCACCCGCGAGCTTGATCTCGCGAAGCCACAAGTTTGCCTGCCGGAAATCGAAGCGCAGCACGACGCGTGGCGAGACTTCGCCCGGCTGGGCGAGAGCGGTGTTTTCGGAATGCGCGGAGCGTTGCGCGCGGAGTTCGGTTTTCAAAAAGACTACCCGCTCGCGACCCTCGGGTTTGACCCTGACTTCCTCGAGGAGAAGTGGGCGAAGACGTATCCCGGATTGCCGAAAATCGAGAAGAACAAATGATTGCGCCGTTCGATCAACCGGCGCGGGATCGCTTCGCGAGTGCGCTCGACGGCAACTTCTCCGTCGTCGCCGCCGCCGGCTCTGGTAAGACAACGGCACTGACCAATCGCATCGTCGCTCTCGCAAACAGGAGCGACGCGCTCGCGCTGCTCCCACGGCTCGTGGTTGTGACCTACACCAATCGCGCGGCGAACGAGATGCAACAGCGCACGCGCGCGGAGATCCTGAAAGCGCGCCTCGACGTCGACGTCCTGAGCGCCTTCAACCGCGCGTTCTTCGGCACGATCCACGCCTTCTGCGTGAAGCTGCTCGAGGCGCATGGACATTTCATTGGCCTGCCGTCGCGGCTCGAGTTGATCACCGACGATGAAGACTTGTGGAACGATTTTGTGCAACGGCAGGAAGTCATCGGCCGCGGCTTGAGCGACGAGGCGCGGGCCATTCTCTTGCGCTACATCGATGCGCGACGACTGCTGCCGCTCGGGCGACGTGGCGGAATCTCGGCCGACGCGAAGTTCAATCACGAGCCTTGTCCGGATGTGAATGTCGACGCATTGCTGCGCTTTCAGCCGAGCGGCAACTCCGTCGACACGATCACGCGAACCCAGGAGAACCTGCGCGCCTGGGATCGAGCGCGGAAACAGAAGATCGAGTTCTTTCCGCTCCCGCTGCGCGGCTCAAAAGCGCGTGATTTCGTCACGCTCTGGGAAGAAGCATTCGGCCCATTTCGCGAGTGGCTGAGCCGAGCCGCGCTTTGCGTCGCGGCAGAGCTGGAGCGCGCTTATCGCGCTTATCGCCTAACGAGTGGGACGCTGACTTACGCGGACCAGGTAGCGCTGGCCCTGCAGCTCTTCGAAAATCCGGCCGCCGCGCGCCGCATCCGGTCGCAGCAGTATCGCGTCATTCTGGATGAAGCGCAGGACACCGGACCGGCACAGTTCGGCGTTCTGCTCGAAGCGACACGCCCCCCGCACGCAGTTGGCCTCTGGCCTAACGAGGAGAACGATCCGCCGCAGCCTGGCCATTTCTCCATGGTTGGAGATTTCCAGCAATCGATCTACAGCCAGCAAGCGGACCTGACGCACTACCAGCGCGTGCATGACGCGCTCGTCGCGGCGCCGGGCGGCGAAACGGTTGAGTTCAGTGTCTCCTTCCGCCTCGACCAACGAGCGATCGACTTCCTCAACGAAACCTTATCGCAAATCCTGATCGATGAAGGCGCGAACGCTCCTCTTCGTCAGGTGCCGTACCTCACCATGCAAGCACGGCCGGCCGCGCTGCCGGGCCAGCTCGTTCGGCTTGAGTTTGCGTCGCACAATTTTGAGCCGCGCACGCCGATTCGGCGGAAGGCAGCATGGGAAGCGCGCGAGCTCGCTCGCTGGATACGCTGGACGGGACTGAAGAAACTACGCGCGGAAAGTTGGCGCGACGTCGCCGTGCTATGTCCGCGCAAGCTCTGGTTCGCGCCGTTGCGCGATGCTCTTCTCGCCGAGGGCCTGGACGTTGAGGTGCAATCGGAGACGACGATCAAAGGCGAGAACCCCGCCTATGCCTGGCTGACTGCTCTCCTCACCGTCATGGCAGATCCGGGCGAGACTTACGAAACCGTCGGCGTTCTGCGCGAAGTCTTCGGATTGTCGGATCATGATCTCGCGCTCTTCGCAGATCGCGAGGGATCACGTTTCGATTTTCGCGCGGCACCGAAAGGCGACGACGTTGTCTCGAAGAAGCTGCAGCTACTGAACGAACTGCGCCGCACGATCGCGCATCGGCCGCTCTTCAGCGCCGTCCAGCAAGTGATCGAAGGTGTGACGTTACGCGCGCGGCTTCGTGCTCTGCCCGCGGCCGACTTTGATGGACTGGAGGACGAGCTCGACACGCTCCTGGCCAGTGCAGCCCGTGCCGAAGCGGAGCGGATGACGCTGCACGACTTCGCGCGTTATCTGCGCGACGATTTCCTCACCGTGCGCGACGCGCGCGCCACGAGCCGCGATTCCGCGATTCAGCTAATCACTTCGCACAAAGCCAAAGGCTCGGAGTGGCAGGCCGTCATCGTTCCTTTTCTGATGCGCGAGGTCGACACCCGCGCCGATAATTTTCCCCGCCTAACGACTGATCGCGCGAGCAAGCTCCAGCGCATTCTTTTCGACGTCGAAGAAGTCACGGACGAGATGGAGACCGAGGCGAAGTTGATCCACGCCCAGGAAATGGAGCGGCTGCTTTACGTCGCCCTGACCCGCGCAAAGCATACTCTCGTGCTCGCCTCCGCGCCGAACCTCTACGCGACGAGCAAAGCGCCGCACCCCAGCAAATCGCAGATCAAGTGGCTCCGTTGCGACGCGAACGGATGCAACGAACAAGCCTACTCCTCGTTAGCCAGCGAAGCGGAAGCCGATGCAACGACCGCTAGCGCGCAGCGAGAGAAATCGAGCGCGCAGAGGCAGACGCGGAAGGTTGCCGATCTGCCGCTCGCTCGAGCGAAGGCGAAACCGGAGATGTCGAAGTTCGTCGAACGAGTCAGCCCGAGCGGTCTCGCCGAGGGACTCGCGACCGAAGAAACGAACGCGCGCGCCCTGCAACGACCGGTTCCCGTCCGTGCCGGCACTTTCGATAACGAGGCAACACGCTACGGCCATTGGTGGCACGAGCTCCTGCAACAGATTGACTGGTCGGCTAACGCAACGCAGTGGGACCGCACGTTCGAGGCTGCGCTCGTGACGGTGAGCAACCGCGCCGACGCAGAGCGCGAGTGGAAACTTCTGCGCGGGCATCTGAGCGGCGCGGACGACTTCCGCAAACGGCTCGGCTCGGGGCGCATCATCGCGCAGGCCGAGTTTCCGTTCCTGCTGAAGATTGGCGAGTCCGCTGCGATCGAAGGCGTGATCGACCTTGTTCTCTTTGCCCCCGAATCCCGGCGCGCTTTGATTCTCGATTGGAAAACCAACCGCACCGACAGCAAGCGGGTCGCCGGTTTGCGCGGCAAATATCGTTCGCAAATCGCAGCTTATTGGAACGCCGTGCGTGAGATGACGGAACTGGATGTCGAAGCGGCGTTGTATTCCGTTGCCACGGGAAAACTGCTCGTCTACGAGCCGCCGGAACTCGTTGAAGAGTGGGCCCGTCTCAGTGAACTTCAACCCTCTGATCTCGACCGCGCTGTTGCTCCGGAATTTAATTGAATTCGCAGGCGTCGATGCAGAATAGGTCGATGCGCCGCTGGCTCGTCGTTCTTTTGATCGCGCTGAGCTGCGCGTGCGCGCGGGCAGAAAGACTGACGCTTAGCGAAGCGCTTGCCCTGGCGAAGCGGCAGAATCCCGACGTGGTCGTCGCGCGCAAACAGCTCGAGGCAGCGCACGGCGGCGTGATTGAAGCACGTGCTGGTTTGTCGCCTTCGGTGATCTCGACGGGCCTGCTGCGGAAACGCGCGCAGCAGGAGCAATCACGACTGCGCGATGACGACTACAACGCGTCAGTCCGCGCCGTGCAGAGCATCTACACCGCGGGCGCGAACAAGGCGCGCGTGGCGATTGCGCGACTGATTGAGGAGAAGCGCGCGCTCGAACTCGCCGCGGTCGAGCAGCGCGTGGCGATGGATTTGCGCAGCGCGTATTATGAATTGCTCCTCAACCGCTCCCAGATCGAAGTGCGTGAGGAAGCGGTCAGCGCGATGCGCGATGAGCTGCGCGCGCAGGAGGAGCGCTTCGCGGCCGGCACCGTGGGGGAACTGAATGTGCGGCGCGCTGAGGTCTCGTTAGGCAACGAGCAGCCGGAGTTGTATGA
>JALZAD010000316.1 GCA_030948555.1 Verrucomicrobiota bacterium
AAAGCCGCGGTCATGTTCGAGAAGGTCAACGTGCCGGTTCTCGGCGTGATCGAGAACATGAGTTACTTCATTTCGGGCGATGGAAAACGCCACGAGATCTTCGGTTCCGGCGGCGGCGAACGGGAAGCGAAACGGCTCCGGGTTTCCCTCCTCGGTCAAATCCCGATCGACATCGCAACGCGCGAATCCGGCGATCGCGGAATGCCGATCACCGCGGAAGCGCGAAGCTCACCCGTGGCCGCGGAGTTCATGCGCATCGCGCAAGATCTTCGAAAAGTTCTCGGCTGAAACTTCGGATCGATGCGCGGAGTTGAATAGGCACATCCGATGCTAAGTCTACACAACGTCGCGCGGAATCGGTTGACCACGCTTCGCCGCCATGAGTAACAGTCCTGAGATGCCGCTGCCGGAGGGAGCACAGTCGCAGTTCGTGAGGAACTCCGTTCTCTACAAAGAATTCCTCGCCGAGCGCGAAGAGATTTTGAAGCACAAGTGGATCGAGAGCGAGAAAGCCGGGAACGACATCGGCTTCGAAAAAGCGCTGCTCGATTGGATCGTGAAACATCGTTCGAGCTGGCGCGATAAACGCCAGAAGGAGGGCAGGCCGCACCCGGAAAAAGCCTGACCCGCCGCGCGTCCTTTAATGCGATCCTGCGAGGTCGCGAAGGAATGCCATGACCACTCCCGACGCCACCGTTCCCGTGATGGATGCCGCTGCGATCCGCAGCGCGCTGCGTCGCATCGCGCACGAGATCATCGAGCGCAATCCAGACCTGCGCAGCGTGGTGCTCGCCGGGATTCCGTCGCGTGGAGTCGAGGTCGCACGACGGCTTGCGCTGCTCATCGACGAGTTTGCGAAGGTAAAAGTCGATACCGGCACGATCGATGTCTCAATGCATCGCGACGATGTCGGCAAGCGGGCCGAGCTTCCGATCGTCCGCGCCTCGCGTCTGCCAACGCCGCTCGAGGGGCGCACCGTCGTGATCGTCGACGATGTGTTTTACACCGGCCGCACCGTGCGCGCGGCGATGGACGCGATTGGTTCGTTCGGAAGGCCGACGCGGATTCAGCTCGCGACGCTGATCGATCGCGGACATCGCGAGTTGTCGATCCGCGCGGACTTCGTGGGGAAGAACATTCCGACCGCGCCTAACGAACGGGTGCGCCTCCGGCTGGAGAATGTCGACCACGAACCGGACGCGGTCTGGCTCATCAAAGAAGTATGATGAGCCACGGATTAACACGGATGAAACACGGATTCGGGATGACCCCGGATGCTCATGGGCGGCTTCTTCATCCGTGTTTCATCCGTGTTAATCCGTGGCGAAAAAAAGAGCCGTCATGAACCCCGAGCTACGCTGGAATCGCAAAGATCTGCTCGGCATCCGCGAGTTGTCCGCGGAAGAGATCACGTTCGTCCTCGACAGCGCGGAAGCATTCAAGGAAGTCGGCACGCGCGACATGAAGAAGGTGCCGGCGTTACGCGGCAAGACGCTGGTCAACTTTTTCGTCGAACCGAGTACCCGCACGCGCACTTCGTTCGAGCTCGCCGCCACGCGTCTCAGCGCCGATGTGGTGAACATTTCAGCGAGCGCTTCCAGCCTAACGAAAGGTGAGACGCTCAAGGATACCGCCAAGATTCTCGAGGCCTATCACGCGGACATCATCGTGCTGCGGCACAGCTCGGCGGGTGCGGCGCAGTTTCTCGGCGAACGGCTGCGCTCCAGCGTGATCAATGCCGGTGATGGCGCGCACGAACATCCGACGCAGGCGCTGCTTGATCTCTACACCATCCGCCAACACCGCGGCTCGATTGCGGGTCTGCATGTCGCGATCATCGGCGACATTCTCTTCAGCCGCGTCGCGCGCTCGAACATCTTCGGCCTGCTCAAGCTCGGCGCGCGCGTCACGCTGGTCGGGCCGAGCACGCTCGTGCCGCGCGCGTTCGAGCAACTTGGCGTCACCGTTTCGCATTCGATCGACGACGTGCTGCCGCAGGTCGATGTCGTGAATCTCCTGCGCATTCAGCATGAGCGGCAGCGGAAGGAATACTTCCCGAGCATCGGCGAATACATCCGCTTGTTTGGCCTAACGAAAGCTCGCGCGAAGCTGCTCAAGCCCGATTGCCTCATCATGCATCCCGGGCCGATCAATCGCGGCGTCGAGATCGACAGCGAACTCGCCGACGGCGTGCAGAGCGTCATCCTCGAGCAAGTCACGAACGGCCTCGCCGTGCGCATGGCGGTCCTTTACCTCTGCGGAGGAATTGCCGCGGCATGAAGACGATCATTCGCAACGGCCGCATAATCGATCCGGCCAGCAAACGCGATGAAGTCGCTGACCTGATGATCAGCGACGGTCAGATCGTTTCCGAACTCGACGAACACGAGGCGGAGATCATCGACGCGAGCGGCCTCATCGTTGCGCCGGGATTGATCGATATCCATGTGCACCTGCGCGAGCCGGGATTCAGTTGGAAGGAGACGATCGAGACGGGTGCGCGCGCGGCCGCGGCCGGTGGTTTCACCACCATCGTCTCGATGCCGAATACTTCGCCGGTTGCCGATACCCCGGGCACCATCGCGTGGATCAAAGATCGCGCGGCAGAAGTCGCGCCGGTCAACGTTCTGCCCTCCGGCGCGATCTCGAAGAACCTTGCCGGGGAAGAACTCGCGCCCATCGGTTCGCTCGCGCAGGCCGGCGTTGTCGCCATCACCGACGACGGGAAATGCATTCAGAACAATGAGCTCATGCGCCGCGCGGTGGAGTACGCGCGCATGGTTGGCGTGCCGGTATTCGACCATTGCCAGGATTACGACCTGGTCGGCAACGGCGTCGTCCATGAAGGCTACTGGAGCACGTTGCTCGGTCTGCCCGGCTGGCCCGCGGCGGGCGAGGAAGCGATCGTCGCGCGCAACATTCTGCTCGCGGAACTTTGCGATCACCACATTCACTGCCAGCACATCAGCGCGGCCGGCAGCGTGCGTTTGTTGCGCGAAGCACGGGGGCGCGGAGTGAAGATCAGCGGCGAGGTTTGCCCGCATCACATCGCGCTCACGGATGAGACGATCCAGACCTTCGATACCAACTTCAAAATGAATCCCCCACTCCGCAGCCGCGCAGATGTCGAGGCCTTGCTCGGCGGAATCGCGGACGGCACGCTGAGCATCCTGGCGAGCGATCACGCGCCGCACGCCAAGTTCGAGAAGGAGGTCGAGTTCGACCAGGCGCCGTTCGGAATCATCGGACTCGAGACGGAACTGGCGCTGTTCATCGACTTGTTAGTCCACAAGACGCACACCATCGGTCTTCCGCGGCTGATCGAGATGTACACGGCCGAGCCCGCGCGTTTGCTGAAGCTCGAGGCCGGCACGCTGGCGATCGGCGCGGTCGCGGATGTGACGCTGATTAACCCGGAGCTCGAATGGACCGTCGATGCGAACCAGTTCGAGACGATGTCGTGCAATACGCCGTTCGACGGCTGGACACTGAAGGGACGCGCGGTGCGCACGATCGTGCGCGGCGAGACCGTCTCGGCGTTGTAGCGCGATGGCTCGCGTGCTCGTCGTCGGCGCGGGAGCAGTCGGCTGCTACTTCGGCGTGCAGCTGCAACGCGGCGGACACGAGGTCACTTTCCTCGCGCGCCCGGCGCAAGTTGAAGCATTCCCGGCGGACGGGCTGCGCTTCGAATCAGGCGGGACGACGGAACAGATTCAAATCAGCGCGACGGCCGATCCGAGCGCCGCGCGTGACGCGGATTTTATTCTGCTCGTGGTGAAGTCGTACGACACGGCCGCCGCGGCGCGTGAGCTCGCGCCGCATCTCGGCGACGCGACTGCCGTCGTGTGCCTGCAGAATGGCGTGACCAACCATGAGCTCTTCCAACACGAGACAGGGCACGCCGCGATTCCTGCGGTGGTTTACGTCGCCGCACAGATGCAGAGCGCGACCCATCTTTTGCACAACGCTGCGGGACATCTCGCAATCGGTGCTGGCCACGACGACGTGCAGCATCTCTTCAAAAGCGCAGGCATTCCCTGCCGGATCTCGGAGTCGATCGAGAGCGACCTCTGGGAGAAGCTGATCATCAACTGCGCGTTCAACGGCATCTCCGCGCTTACCGACGCGAACTACGGCGCGATGATGAACTCGCCGCTCACGCGTCAGTTGATGGAACAGATCGTCGCCGAAGGGACCGCTGTTGCGCAGACGCTCGGTTTGCGGCTGGAGCTCGAAGCGGTGAAGCGCGCGACGTGGAAGGTCGGCGAAACAATGCAGACCGCGATCTCATCGACCGCGCAGGATCTACAACGTGGCAAGCGGACCGAGATCGAGTTCCTCAACGGCCACATCTTCGAGGCCGCGCAGAAGCTCGGGCAGACCGCGCCCGCGAACCGGGCGATCTACGCGTTGATCAAGCTGCTCGAAACGACTCGTTAGGCGACGACGAGCTTGGCGGCAGGGCGAGCGAGCACCGCGCGCACATTCTCGAGATACTCGCGCGGACCGAGTGGCTTCTGGACGAAGCCGCAGAGTCCCGCTTCGAGCATGTGATTGAGCCGTTCCTGTTGCACGTAACCCGTGCAGAGCATGACTCGCAGATCGGGCTGCAAGGCGCGGAGACGGTGGAAGGTTTCTTCGCCATCCATCAGCGGCATGTTCAGGTCGAGCAGCACGAGATCGAACTTGCGGCCGCCGATTCGGAACTGATCGAGACATTCGAAACCGGATTGCGCCGTGACCACTTCGTAGCCGGCTTCCTTCATGATTTCGGCGGTCAGGATGAGCAGCATCTTCTCGTCGTCGACGAGCATGATGCGCTGCTTCGGCGCGGGTGCGGCCGCGGGAGCTTTCGGCACCTGACCGATCGGCCGGGCAAACTGCGGATGAAGCAGAATCTTCCCGTTCAACCTGCCGGAGCGTTCAACGAGATCCGTGGTCACTTCCGCCGCGCGGGCTACGCTTTCGCGCAGCATTCCAAAATAGCGGGTAGCGCCGGGTTTCCCTTCCCAGATGTTTTCGATCATCTCGGTCGTGCCGGAAATGATCTGCAAAAGGTTGTTCAGCTCGCTCGCGATCTCCTGTGAACTCAGCGCCCGGTCGTTGGTGGTCTGGTCGGTCATGATTCGGTTGTCGATTTGATGAGCGGTAGTCGGATCTCGACCGTTGTTCCATTTCCTGGAGTGCTGGAAACGGTGATCTGGCCTTCGTGCGCCTCGACGATCGACTTCGCGATCGCCATGCCGAGGCCGGTGCCGTGGGATTTTCCGTGCGTCACAAATGGCTCAAAAAGTTTCGGCAGAATTTCCGGCGGCACGCCGCAGCCGGTGTCGGAAAGACGAATGACAACGTCGCTGCCGACGAGGTCGGTATCGAGCGTGAGAATACCGCCGCCGCTCATCGCTTCGCTGGCATTCTTGATCAGATTGCCCATGACGCGAGTGAAACGCGCGAGGTCGATCTCGAGATTGCCGTCATAACGAATGTGCTTAACCAGCTGGATATTCTGGCCAGGCAGGAGACGGAGCGATTGCTGGCTCAGCTCGTCGAGCAGGCGCCACATCGAGATGCTTTCCTTCTTCAACGAGGACGAGCCGCGCGCGTAGTCGAGCAACTCCTGCGTCATCGACATCATGCCTTTGACCGCGCCGTCGATCATGGTCGTGAGCTGCGTAATGCGCGGATCTTTCGTCTCGTCTTTGATCAGGTCGGTGCAGCAACGCACGATGCAGATCGGATTCTTCAGGTCGTGCAAAATCGAGTTCGCCATCGAGCCAACCAGGCTGAGGCGTTCCGTGCGCATCACCTCCGAGATGAAGTGCGAATTCACATGACGCAGCCGCTGCGAAACGCAGCGCAGAAAGTTCATGTGGAGCCGGCTGGGCGCGAGCTCGAGGATATGCTGGAAGGTGCGTTCGTCCACGCTCGCGAGCAGCGTCGGTGCGGCGGCGGTCGCTTTCGCGGAGCGCGGCTGCCCGTCGAAGAGCGCCATCTCGCCGAAAAAATTTCCCGATTGGATGTAGCCGAGCGTCTCCTGCTCGCCACCGCGGCCGGTTTTGGAAATTTTGATCGAACCTTCGCCCACGAGATAGAGCGAATCTCCCTGCTCGCCTTCCTCGAAAATGACTTCGCCTTCATCGAGGCGAATCGTCTTCATCTCGTAGCGGATGTCTTCCAGCACATCCGGTTCGATGCCTTCAAAGAGCTGGTTCGAAGCGAAACAGCGAAACGTATCCAGGCTTTCAATGACGGGCATACGACTTCCTAAGCAGTCACGATGCCGCCGGTGGTGAGCGATTTCGCAGTTTGGTTTGTGCCGAGCGCGCGCTCGATTTCCTCGAGCACTTCATCCGGCGGAAGTGGCTTCCGCATGTAGCCGCTGAGCCCGTCGGCAAACATCCCCTGCAAGCGGCTTTCGTGGATGTAACCGGTCGTGAGGATCACCCGGACCGAGGCATCGATCGCGCGCATGCGGCGGAAAGTTTCTTCGCCGTCCATAAACGGCATCGTCAGATCGAGGACGACGACGTCGAAGCGGTTTCCGCTGCGAACCATGATATCCAACGCATCGAAGCCGGAGCCCGCGGTGACGGCTTCGTAGCCGGCGTTAGCCAGGAACTCCTGGTAAAGCGTGAGCCCCATCGGCTCGTCATCGACCACCAGAATTCGCGCGCGTTTCGACTCTGCCGCGGGAGTCGCTACAGCCTTTGCGGATGGCAGCGGTACGAACACACGGCCGGTCACGCCGCCTGCTTGTTCGACCAGCTGCGCCGTGATATTCGCCGCCCGCTCCACGCTCGTGCGGAGCATGCGCAGATATTTATCCGAGCCTTCCGTGCCTTCCCAGATGTTCTCCAGGAGCTCGGTGGTTCCGCCGATGATCTGAAGAAGATTATTCAGCTCACTGGTTGCTTTGATCGGCGATGAAACCGTCATGTGATCGTTCGTTAGACTGCCCATAAATCCATTTATCCTCCCGGCCCCGGACCAGCGCTCAGTGGCGCGGTGGTCGCGCCTTTTCCGCCGAATGTTCCCGTGGTCGATCCGTTACCGCCGGATCCGCTATAGTTCGGATTGTTGGTGTAAACGTTGGCTGGCGCGGGCCCCTGCACGTTCACGGTCTTGCCGTTCACTACCGTGACGGTGTTGCCCTGAATGTGTTTCGCGCTGTTGCCGCTCAGCGTGACGTTTTCGTTGAAGTTCACGCTCCCGTTGCTTCCGCCGGCGTAGAGGCTGATCAAAGTGTCGGCATTGATCGTTCCGCCACCGACGTTCAACGTGCCATTTGCTCCGAGCGCAGTCGCTTTCACCGTACCCGCGTTCAGGGTCGCGTTCGTCAGATTGATCGCCCCACTCGGGCCGTTGTTCTGAATATCAACCGTCCCGCGATCTGCGCGGACCGTGCCATTCACGTTTATCGCGCCGCCGGCGGAGGTGAGTTTGATCGTGCCGCCGGGTCCCGGAGCGGCGTTGCTCAAGAGCGAAAGCAACTGACCGCTGCTGCTGACCGAGATCGCAGTCCCGGTGGTTTTCTTGCTCGCGATGTTGATTGCGCCGCCGGCATTACTCGCGCGCGGCTGCACGCTATCCGAAACCTTGATGGACGAGTTCACCGCGACCGTGCCGTTGCTGGTCACAAAGACGCCGCCGCCGGTTCCCCCCGTTAACAAGCCGAGCGTATTCCCACCGGTCGTCGCGCTGATCGGGACATTCACGGTCACGTCGCCGGGGATGGGAGTTGTCGCCGACCCAAGACTCAGTGTTCCGCCATCGCCGCCCGCCAGGCCGAGAAGCGACGCGTCGCCTCCGTCCACCGTTACGCCATTGATGCCGCCGGTTGCGCTGTCGAAGAGAAGCGAATTTGCGTTCAGCGTGAGCGTTCCGCCGCTCGTGTTAGAACCCGGCACAAAGCGGAATCCGAGCGGCGCTTCAATCGTCCAGGCGCTGAAAGTGTGCGCCATCCAACCGCGCGACTGCGCGACGCCGCCAACGTAAAAGCGATTCTTCACCGTCACGTCGCCCACATACATGTCCCCGTCGGAAATCACGTTATCGAGGCCGCTGATGTTGTTGTCCCTGGCGTCAATGCCGCCGGTGCCGATCACCAGGTCCCCGCCGTAGCTCGCACCGATGTCCGTCGTCGAGGTGAGATTCGGCGCGTAGGCAAAAAGGAAACCAACCGGCGTCGGCTTGCTCTTAAACTGAATCGAAGTCTGCGCGTAGAGCTGGAGCAGATTGGCAGAGAAGGAGCCGTTGAGGTTGATGTTCTGACCGCTGTTGATCACCGCTTTGTCGACGTTGACCGCGCCTGTCCCACCAAACGTGACATTCGCCGGCGCATCGACCATCAGGGTCGCTGTCGGGATGTTGATCTGGCCGTTGTAACTCAACGCCCCGGTCGCGCTCCGTTGATAGAACGCAAGGCGGTCGAAGCCCGAACCGGCCGTAGCTAAGAAGTTAACGTTTCCGATGCTTAAGCCGCCGCTCGTCGCGAGGGTGAGCGAATGAATGCCGCTTAGATCCCACGTGAATGCCGACGCCACCGAGGTTGAGATGCTGCTATCGCCGACGAGCGCGATGTCACGCGCGCCATTAGCGGTGTTGAACGACGCGGGACCGTTGATCA
>JALZAD010000177.1 GCA_030948555.1 Verrucomicrobiota bacterium
GTTATGTGCCCGCACGTTTGGGACGCGGCGGCATAACGCGAATGCGAACCAAAAGGATCATTTGCCTGCTGCTTCTGTGCGCCAGCGCAGTGGGCGCACGGGCTGACGAACGAGTGCGGCAGGTGCAGGAGGAACTGCGCCGGCGGAATCTCTACTTCGGCGATATCGATGGTCAGCAAACGCCGGAAGTCTCGAACGCGCTGAGGCGGTATCAGGCGCGCAAAGGTTTCGAAGTGACAGGGAAAATCGACGATGCGACCGCGACGTCGCTCGACATTCAGCCGCCGAATCCGACCGCTGCCGCGGCGACGAGCGAGCCGCTCCCGGACGTCCCTGTTTTAAAGAGCGACTCAGCGCGGCAGTTGCCGCAAGCGGAGCGGCTCGCGCTGGAGAAACGCGCGGAACTCAATGTCGACCCGCCGCAGAGTCCGGCGCCGCCCGCGGAAGCGCCGCCCGCGCAAGGCATCACGCCGGAACGGATCCAGGCCTACGTCGACGAATATCTGCGCGACGCGGAGAGCAATGACATCGGCGCGCAGGTGAAATACTTCGCCTATCCGGTGGATTATTTCGATCACGGCCAGGTGGATGCGGCGTTTACGAACAAGGACGTGGCGAACTACGTGAAGCGTTGGCCAGAGCGGAAATATCACCTGCGCGCGGTGCCGAGGATCGCTGCCGCGCCGAAAGATGGCGAAGCGGTCGTCGAGTTCCCGATCGATTTTGAAGTCCACAATGGCAACCACGTGGCGAGGGGTCGGACGGATAATTTCTGGACCGTGAGACAGGAAGGCGATGATTTGAAAATCGTTGCGATCCACGAGCAGCGGCTCCGTGAATAGACGCCGCGAAGAAGGCGTGTAACGAATTCCAGTTCGCGGGGTTTCACGCCAGGGTTACGTGATGAAAGTTCAGACAAAGATCAGCCTGCTTCTCGTCGCCGTGGTGGCGACGTTCCTGATCGGGCTGTGGGCGATCCGCTCTTACGATTACTTCAAGTTCCGCCACATCGCGGAGCATCGGTTCGAGGAGCGGAACCAATCATTCGACGACTTCCTCACCTACTACAGCCAGCAGCTGGCCACGTTCGTGAGCGACTACACGGCGTGGGACCAGATGGTGAACGCAATCGGCGCGAACGATCAGGGCTGGTTCGAGGAGAACCTGAGCGATCCAACCCTCGAAGGATTTCACGCTAACGCCGTCTGGGTCTGCAAAACGGACGGCACCGCGATCTACGAGCGGAACAACCTGAACACCGGCGAGCTGACCCTCCTGCCGCTCCCGCAGGAAGCGCTCAGCCAGCTTTTCGCCGGCGGGCCGCTTCGCCATTTCTTCACCCAAACCGCGCAGGGTTTAATGGAGATCCGCGGCGGCAGCGTGCACACCTCGCGCGACTTCTCGCGCACCACGCCGCACGGCTTCTTCTTTGCCGGCCGGCTCTGGAGCAACCCGACGCTGCGCGAGATGTCGATGTTCACGGGGAACGAAGTGAAGTTGCTCATCCCACCGCCGCGGGTGGGCGAAAATTTGAACGACGAACGCGATGGCGCGATCGCCTTCTCGCGTGATCTGACCGGCTGGAACGGCGAGCGCATCGCCGAACTGCTGGTGCGGAACGACTCACCAGTGGTGAAGGAATTGAATCGCTCAAGCGCGCGGCTCCTCATTGCGCTCGCCATTTTCTCTATCGTCCTTCTTCTCATCCTCACCGTCTCGCTCGTCCGCTGGGTGAGACAACCGCTCCGCCGCACGATGGAAAGTCTGCGTCGCAACGATCCGCAGCCGATCATCGGTTTGTGCCACGACAACTCCGAGTTCGGCGAGCTCGCGCGGACGATCCGAAAATTTTTTGAGCAACGCGACAATCTCATCCGCGAGATTGATGAACGCCGCGCCACGGAGGAAGCGTTGCGCAAGAAAGACGAAGAGCTGCGGCAGTCGCAGAAGATGGAAGCCATCGGCCGGCTGGCCGGCGGCGTGGCGCACGACTTCAACAATCTGCTGACCGCGATCATCGGCTACGCAGAGTTGATCAATCACCGCAAGCTAACCGACCCGACCGTGCGCCAGCATGCGGAGTTGATCCTGAAAGCAGGCGAGCAAGCGGCCGCTTTGACCCGCCAGTTACTCGCCTTCAGCCGCAAGCAACTCCTGCAGCCGCGGATCATCGATTTGAACGAGCTCGTCGTCGACATGGAGAAGCTGCTGCGTCGCGTCATCGGCGAGCGCTTCGAGCTGGCGACTTTGCCGGAAGCGAGCGACGGCCGGGTCATGGCCGACCCGAGCCAGCTCGAACAAGTGATCCTTAACCTGGGCGTCAACGCGCGCGACGCGATGCCGCGCGGCGGCAAGCTGACCATCCGGACGGCGAACGTCCGTCTCGAGACGCAGAGCGCGACGAAGATTTCATCGCAGTTGCAGGCAGGAGATTACGTTGAGCTTTTGGTCATCGACACTGGGGAAGGGATGAGCGACGAAACGAAGTCGCACATCTTCGAGCCGTTCTTCACCACCAAAGGTCCGGGCAAAGGCACCGGTCTCGGACTTGCGACGGTCTACGGAATCGTGCGGCAAACCGGCGGCGGCGTTGCGGTCGAGAGCGAGCTCGGCAAAGGCAGCACGTTCCGGATTTATCTGCCGCTCGAGACCGCGCCGGTCGAGCGCACGACGGCCAATGTTGAGCGCCCTGACAAGACGGGAAATTACGAGACGATTCTCGTGGCGGAAGATGAGGAGATCGTGCGCGAGCTGGTTTGCGCGGTCCTCGAAGACGAAGGCTACAACGTGATTTGCGCAAGCGACGGCGTGGAAGCGTTGCGGAAGGCGAGCGAGTTCGACGGGACAATTCACCTCCTCGTGAGCGACGTCGTCATGCCGCACATGAATGGGCCGGAGCTCGCCGCGCAGCTGACCGCGGTGCGGCCGGGCGTGAAGGTGCTCTACGTGTCCGGCTATTCCGACAACGACATCGGTGATCACGGTGTGGTCGACACGAAGACGGAGCTGTTGCAAAAGCCTTTCACTCCGCAGGCACTCGCGCGCAAGATACGAGAAGTGTTCGAATCTCGTTCTCATGCCCAGACGGCGCGCGCATAGCTGGGTGACGCAACGCCGCGCGATTGCGCCTTTCGCCGTTTGCCTCGCTCTGCTCGCGGCGTTCCCGGGTTGTAAAAAGAAAACTGTTCCGCATTCGGCTGAAGAGCGCGAAACGGCGACATCAAACGCGGAAAAGCGCGACGCGGAAGCTCACCCGCGGCCGACGCCGATCCTGCAGCGCATCATGGCCGCGTGGTATCGCGTTCCCGAGAAATCGCTGGCGAAGAAGCGCGCGCCTAACGAGTTAACCGCCGCGCATAACACGCTGCCGATCGGAACGCGTGTCCGGGTCCGCAATCCGGAGAACGGCCGCACCGTCGTCGTGCGCATCACGGATCGCGGCATTCACGATCGCCGCGTGAAACTCGATCTCTGCAAAGAAGCGGCCGACGAGCTCGGCGTCGTGGCGAAAGGATTCTCGCACCTCACCATGCAGGTCCTGCGCGACGACGACAGCGAGCGAGGCGAAAGCGAAGAGATCGGCGCGGGAAGTTAGTTACTTCAACAGCAGCCGGTAGAGAACGCCGCGCGGATTGAGCAGTTCCTGCTTATGGAATCCGACGGCGAGCGACACCTGCAGGATCCATAGCGCGACGACGCAACTCAGAACCAACGCGGTGCTGCGGCGCGTGACGTAAAAGCGCGGCCAGGGAATGGCCACGCGCGTGCCTCGCGCGATTTCAATCGCCGCGATGACGCCTAACGAGACAGCGAGCGCTGCGACGGGAAAGGCGAGCCAGTTGAAGTAAAGCGCGCTGGCGAAGTCGCCCTTGAGCAGATGGTGCAACGCGCGCGTCGTCCCGCAGAAGATGCACGGGAGACCGGTCGCCGCCCCGCACGACGGGCGC
Organism: Verrucomicrobiota bacterium; assembly: GCA_030948555.1. Lineage (GTDB taxonomy): Bacteria > Verrucomicrobiota > Verrucomicrobiia > Chthoniobacterales > UBA10450 > JACCTI01. The sequence goes on from JALZAD010000177.1 coordinate 3,948, forward strand.
AGCGGAAGCCACGAGAGACTGGAGGGATTGATCACGCGCAATCCGAGCGCGCCGACACTCGCGCCGACGAGCAGCGCGATGCGCAGAAGAACTTCGCGAGGCGTGAGCTTCGTCACGATTGAATCGGCGGTTCAGTCGGCGGCACCTCTGTGCTCGCGACAGGCGGTGGTTCGATCGGTAGCGTTTCCGTCGCGGGGGCCGCAGGAGCAGCGGCGAGCAGATTCGCCCACGCGTCGTACTCCGGCCCAAACTGCCGCACGAAGAGCAGCAGGTAGCCGGCGAAGAAAACATAGAACGGCAGCAGGACCACGGTCCCGATATAAGGAATCGCCGTGATGCAGCAGGTCAAACAAGTCGTTAGGCAGGCGAAGATTCCGAACGCAATCGCGAGGACGAAGAGGAAGAGGAAGTAGAGGATCACCGCACCCGGCGCGCTGGTGATGAGGCTGATCGCGGACTTGAAAGCCGCCAGCGCACTGCAGCGTTGCCGGTACATGATCGGCACCATGAAGCTGGTGGGAACCGCAATCGCGATCACCCCCGCGAGCGCGACCCCACCGAGGACGATCAGCGCGATGATCCAGGCGACGCCTTCCGGAGGATTTCCGTGCAAGGCGAACGGCAACCAGACCGGAATACCGGCCAGGCCAAGCACGACAAGAAAACTCAAGCCGACCACTAGCATGAAAAGGAAGTAGCTGTTCCCTTCGCGCCGGTACTCGTGCCACGGCTCCACGATCGCGCCGCGGTTTCGCACGATGCAGTCGGTGAAGATGAATTTTCCGCGCGAGCCCACCCACAGGCAGACAAGGGCAATCACGAGCACGAGCAATCCGATCCCTATGGCGAGCGGTATCCAGCAGCCGCCCAGATCACCCGCGGGATGGAAGTCGTCGCTGAACGATCGATAGTTCCAATGCCAGTTGCCGTTCCACGGCTTGCTCGTGCGGTAGTTAAAGTTAAATCCGCCGCCCGCCAGATGGGAAAGGAACGCGGCGAAGCCGATGATGAACCACTTCCCGATATCGAATGGCTGAAAGAGGATCAGCCGCGTCAGATCGAGCGCTGCTTTAAAAGGCTCGAAGATCTCGATCTTGCGTTCAGCGGTTGGATCCATACGTGCATTTCAGGCGCTCGCGGAGCGCGAATCAAGCTTCGCGTTTCGTGCAGCATTCGCCTAACGAGACCATCGCTTTTCGACTCGACCGCGCGCTCCCGATTTCGCTAATTTCCGCAGCCGATGAATCGCATTCGTTTCCTGGCCCACCGAAAAC
>JALZAD010000363.1 GCA_030948555.1 Verrucomicrobiota bacterium
CGCAGGCGGAACGCGCTACTTCTTCAAGCCTTCGAGCTCGTCGGCGAGCGCGTTTGCGTCGTAGACCTTGCGGATCGCTTCCGTGATCGCGGCGCTGTCCACGCTCACGGCGCGCGCTTGTTTCTCGGTAAACATCACATCAAGGGCGAGCGACTGAATGTTCCCGTCGAAGATGATCCCGACGAATTCATTCTCCTTGTTCACGACCGGGCTGCCGCTGTTGCCGCCGATGATGTCGGCCGTCGAGACGAAGTTGAAGGGCGTGCTGAGATTCAGCTTCGATTTGCGGTCGATCCAGCGTTTCGGCAGATCGAAAGGCGGCTCGTTGTTGTGCTCCGTGGCGCGCTCGTAGAGACCCGCGACGGTGGTGAGCGCGGGAATCTGTTTGCCGTTTTCCTCGTAGCCTTTCACCGGCCCGTAGGAGAGACGCAGAGTGAAGGTGGCGTCTGGATAAGTGCTCGTGCCGTTAACCGCAAAGCGCGCTTTCGCGATCTCGGCGTAAGCCTGCTGCTTCGTCTCGTCCTGCGCTTCCCAAACCTTCCGTGCTTCACGCGCCGGCGCATCGACCATCTTTGCCAGGTCGATCATCGGATCGTTCGCGGCGGCAATCGCGGAGGCGCCGCCTTCGTACATCTGCTTGCGGAAGGCCACGTCCTTCAGCTTTGTCTTGTTCAGCTCGGCCGCGCGATCAGCCGGTGATTTACCGGCCAGGACCTTCTGCACCAGCGGATCGTCTGCGCCGAAACGCGACGCCATGTCGGTGAGTGAATTCGTTAGGGTGAGCTGTTCGACATCTTCGTGCACCGGCTCGGTCGAGAAGAGATCAAGCTCGAGCGACTCTTTGTTGCTCTCGCGGAATTCCGGGAAACGTTCGCCGTTCGGTTTCGGGCGCTCATCGGCCGCGCGCACGACCCTGCGCGCATACTTGAAGAGCGTGCTGTAGAACGCACGCGGCGAGCGATAGCCGGCACCCTGCCGTCCGCGAAAGCTCTCGAAGTAGTTATAGACCGGCAGCACTTTTGCCTGCTCCGTCTGCGCCTGCCCGATCCGGTCGTAGGCCGCGGTCGTTCCGGAAAGTTCCGACTTGCCGCTGATGCCATCGCGCAAAGTTTTCTCGCGCGCTTCGATCTCATTCCAGACTTCCGGATCGAGCAGCGCCGCGAGGTAGCCGTCGTACCGCTTGCGGTTGTTCTCAACCCCGCGCACGTCACGCTGGACGCGGCGCGAGTTCTCAAAGCTGCGCTTGGCGAAGGCATGGAGGAAGACCTCGCGGCGATTGAACATGTTGAGCAGGTAAGGCACTTCTGTGTCGCGCGTTTCCTTCAGCTCGCTCACCGTGAGCTGGCGATTCGTTAGGCCAGGATGTCCGCTGACAAAGGTCAGCTCGCCATCCGCCGGACCTTTCGTATTCCACTTCAGGAAGTGCTCGATCTTGGCCGGCTCGCCGTTCTCGTAAGCGCGGAAGATGCAGATATCGAGATCGAAGCGCGGATACTCGAAGTTGTCCGGATCGCCGCCGTAAAACGCGATCTGTTCCTCGGGCGCGAAGACCAGCCGCACATCATCGTAGCGCTTGTAGCGATACAAATTGTAAACGCCGCCCTGGTAGAGCGTGACCACATCGGAGCGCAGGCCAGTCGCGTCTTTGCTCTCCTTTTCGATCTGCGCAATCGCGTTTGCGCGCGCCTTCGCCGCCTCATCCGCGGCCATTCCGGGCTGCAACGCGGCGTTCACCCGCGCGGTCACATCCTCGATCGACTCGAGCACGTTCAACTCCAGGTCCGCCGCTTTGACTTCGTCCTTCTGCGTCTTCGCGTAGAAGCCGTCGCGCACGTAGTTGTTCTTCTCGCTCGAGATCTTCTGCAGCGTATCCAGACCGACGTGATGGTTCGTGATCGCGAGCCCGTTCGCACTAACGAATGATCCGCTCCCGCCGGAGTTGAACCGCACGCTCGATTTCTGCAGATGCTCGAGCCACTGCGGGGTCGGCTGGAAATTGTATTTCTCTTTCAGTTGCTGCAGCGGCGGATTGTTGAAGAGCCACATGCCTTCGTCGCCGAAAACTGGAGAGATGGCACTCGCGAATACGACGGTGAGAAAGACACGGCGAAGAACGTGGAGACTCATAGGCGAGCAAACTAGACGCGAGCTCACGCGCGACCAAGTTTTTCTCCGGTAAGGCGGCGCATCTGTCCTCGACGGGTCCGGTCGCCGGAGATGTTTCGAATCAAGGCCGGAGCAATTAAAGTTCTCCGGAAACAGCGCCCGCTTCGAATGCGGCTGGCAATAACCCGTCGAAATCGAAACAGAAAATCATATGAAGAAACCAATCACGATTGTAGCCGTCTCACTTCTGAGCCTCACCGCGCTCGCTTGCACGGCACTTGCGCACGAAGAAGACGAGGAGAATCAGGCGCGTCTGGATCAGCAACGCAGGGCTGAGCAGCTGCGCATTGAACAGACCAGGTCGCAGCAATATGGCGACGATCGCCAGGTCTACGAAGAACGCGGGTATCGGCCAGGTGCCGACGATCACAGTGTCTTTGACGGTCGACGGGACGGTCGAAGAGACGCGCTCGCCGAAGTGCAGCGCGACGTCGATCATCTAAACGGCATGATGGATCATGTGCGCCGCGAGATGCGCACCTACGGCGCAGGCCGTCGGATTCAATATCAATACGAACATCTCCGCGCCGAGGCTCGCCAGCTGAACTATCAGTTCCAACGTGGCGATCAGTATTACGACCGCAGCCGCCTCCGCGCGCAAATCCGACACATGCACGAGGAGCTGCACGCGATCGAGCAGAACCTGCACGTCCGTGCGAACGAGCTTTATCAGTGGCGGTAAGAACGAGAACCGCGAGTCAATAGCCTCATTGCGCCCGCCGAAGTTCGCTCGGCGGGCGTTTCTTTTCCGGCAAGACCGAATGAGCTTCGTCTAACGAGAAGACGCTTCGCTTCTCCCGCTCAGCGATGCGGCTGAGCCGACCAGTGGATCGCGCGAATCCGCCAACCGTCCGACGTTTTCGACAACAACATCAGCTCAGTCACGTTGGTGTCGACCACGCCTCGCCTTTCGCGAGCCTTCATGAGGCCGAGCTCAGGCTCACCGTCGCGACCGCGAGCAGCTTCTCGCTCGCCGCCTTCTGCATCTTCGCGCAGCAACTATGCGCCGTCGTCGCGGCAGCGCGAACCGGTGGGGACAAACATTGCGACCAGCGCGCAAAGGATCGCGGCGAGCAGCAATTGCGACCCGGTCTTCACCGGGAGCGAGACGGGTTGAGATTGCTACTTCTTTACCACACCGCACGTCAGCATTTCCCGGCCGGCATACGGATTTGAAATCTTCTCCGACGTCTGCACCCAATCCTTCTTCACCATCGGGCAATTCACGCGGTAGTAACCGCTCTGACCTTTGGTGAGCTCGATCGCGCGCCCGCTCATCTTCTCAAATTCCTTGCGCGCCATGATCAGCGAATCTGTCTTCGCAAGCGCGGCACCGTCGTCGCCCATTTCCGCCGCGGCCTTCTTCGCGTCCGGGAGATTATCCGCCGCTAACCCCGCGCGAACCTTCTCGTAGCCGGCGAGAAATTGCTTGTCCGTGTCGCTCAGTTCCGACGCATTAGACCAGGTGACGAAGGCAAACGTGCAGAGCAGAGCAACAGCGATTTTTTTCACGGAAGTTTAGTCGCCCGGTAACAGAAAACGTTCAATCGCGAACGTTCATTCTCTGTCGGACGAACCTCATCAAAGCGCGGCTTTCTCGTTAGCGCGCGATGCAGACGTTCTTCGGTTCGGTGAAAAAGTGCAGCGCTTCGTTGCCGCCTTCGCGGCCAACGCCGCTTTGCTTCATCCCACCGAATGGAACCCGCAGATCGCGCAGCAGCCAGCAATTCACCCAAACCGTGCCCGTGTGGATCTGCTCAGCGACGCGATGGGCGCGGCTCAGGTTCTGCGTCCAGACGCTCGAGGCGAGGCCATAGTCGCAGTCGTTCGCGTAGTGCAGCACTTCCTCTTCCGTGTCGAATGGCGTGATCGAAACGACCGGGCCGAAGATCTCTTCGCGGTTGGTCCGGCATGAGACGGGCAGGTCGGTGATGACCGTCGGGGCGAGGAAGTAGCCGCCGCGACAGCGTTCGTTGATGTCGTTAGGCGCAGTGCCACCGGC
>JALZAD010000380.1 GCA_030948555.1 Verrucomicrobiota bacterium
CGGCCAGCCGATGCAGACGCTCGCGATCTGCCTCGTTGCCACATCCCGCCAGGAAGACGCCGACGTGCGTCACGTCTTCTGGCAGCGCGCGGAACATCCGCTCGAGTGCGTCGTCCCTGATGAGCGGAAGATTCGCGGCGGGCAGGAGACCTTGCCTAACGAGTGATCCGTCTTCGAGCAGCGCCCAATCTGTTTTCGTTCCTCCACCCTCGACCCCGAGGACTCGAGTCTGCGCAGTTGTCCCTGGATTCCCGTCACCGCGCATTGATTAGCAGATTCTCACGGGCCGCCATTCTGAGCAAAGGCGCGCTGCTCGAGGAGCGGCGGAAGAAATCCCCAGCGTGCGAGTCGATATCGCAGCGCAATCGCGATGCAACCGAAGCCGTAGCGCACGCTGCGGGTGAAACCAATCGACGACGCTTCCGGCATGTACTTCGCCGGGCAAGTGACCTCGCCGATTTGAAATCCGAGCCACAGAATCTGCGCCAGCATCTGATTGTCGAAGATGAAATCGTCCGAGTTCTGCTCGATCGGGACGCGGTCGAAGACCTCGCGCGCAAACGCGCGATAGCCGGTGTGATACTCGGACAACTTCGCGCCGAGCAGGAGATTCTCGAGCAAGGTCAGCGCGCGATTGGAAACATATTTCCACCATGGCATCCCGCCGCGCAGCGCGCCGCCGCCCAGGATGCGCGACGCGAGCACGCACGGATACAGCCCGCTCACCACCATTGCCGCGATCGCCGGGATGAGGCGCGGCGTGTATTGATAATCGGGATGCATCATGATGATGACATCCGCGCCGGCCGCGAGCGCGAGGCGGTAGCAGGTCTTCTGGTTCGCGCCGTAGCCGCGATTCAGCGGATGGACTTCGACTTGCACGTTCGGCAGCATTCGCGCGATCGCGACCGTGTCATCGCGGCTCGCGTCGTCGACCACGATGACGAGATCGACCACGCCTTGCGCCATGACCTCCTCGTAGGTCAAGCGCAGCGTCCGCGCGGCGTTGTAGGCCGGCATCACGACCACGATCTTCTTGCCCGCGAGCATTCAGGCAAACGAGCGCAGGCCGCGCGCCATTACTTCAGCGGCGCGGGCGACGCAGACCGGGCTTTCGCCTCGAGCTTCCAAGCAATCTGCAGGTGCTCAAGGGCTTCGTCGAAACGGCCGAGCTGATTCAGGGCGGCCGCGAGATTTGCGTGCGCGGCGGCGTAATCGGGACGCGTTTCGAGCACGCGCTGATACTCCGTGACCGCGTCCTGGAGCTTCCCGCTTTCGACGAGCGAATTCGCCAGATTCAATCGCGCCGCCGCGTAATCCGGTTTCACATCGAGCGCCTTGCGGTACTCGGCAGCCGCTTCGTCCAGCTGCCGACGACGCAGCAAAGTGTTCGCAAGGTTGTAGTGCGCCTCGGCGTTGTTCGCGTCGATCTGCAGCGCCTTCTGAAAGTGCGCAATCGCTTCGTCCTCGCGGCCCAGCTCTCCGAGAATGACGCCGTAGTTCGTCTGCGCGGTGGTGTCCTCAGGGTTCGACGCGATTAGCTGCTGCGCGTAAGTCAGCGCCTCATCCGGTTTGCCTTGTTCGAGCAACGCGAGCGCTAACTCGTTCCGCGTTTCGTCGGATGTGTTCGTTGCGCCGGCCGCGGTTTTCAACTGCTCCGCACCTTCCTCCGCGCGACCTTGCCTAACGAGTAGTTGCCCAAGCTGCTCGCGCGGCAAACCTGCATTCGGATCCAGCTTCACCGCTGCTTCAAACTGCGCGGTCGCTTCCGCGGTGCGGCCTTCCTGCGCGAGCAAGAGACCAAAGTTCGTCCGGGCGACGGCGTTCTGTGGATCGAGCGCGACGGCTCGCTCGTACTCAGCGCGCCCTTCATCCGTCCGGCCGAGAAGGATGAGCGCATTGCCGAGATTGAAGTGCGCATCGGCGTAATCCGGAGCAACTCGTGCTGCTTCTTCGAAGTGCGGGATCGCGCTCGTCACATCGCCGCCGTTCAGCCGCAGCAGACCGAGATTGTTATGCGCCAGCGGACTCGCTGGATTTTCGGCCAGCGTCGCCTGCCAGAGTGTTTCGTTGTTCGCGTAGATCGCGCCCTGGCGCCACGTGCGGTAAGCGACCGGCAGGAGCAACGCGGCGCAGATCAACGGCAGGAGAAACGTGCGCACGCGCGGCAGAGGATTGAGCAGGGTCGATATCGCGGCAGCGCCGAGCGCCAGCGGGCCGATGCAGGCGAGATATTGGTCGCGATCAGAGGCAAAGGAATAGCGGAACGTTTCGAGCGCGATGAACGCGAGCGCCGGCGCGAGCAGGAGCGCGAAAAAGAGGAACGCCGTCTCCGGTCCGCGACCGAGCCATCGCCGCGCGATCACGATTCCGATGATCAGCAGCACACATCCGCCGAGCCATAGATAATCTGCGGGGTGCGTCGCCGAGAGAGGCCAGCGCGGGTAGTCGACCGCGAGGTGCGCCGGCCAGACGAGCTTTTCCAGATAGAACCAGAAGTCGCGCGCCGCGATCAGGATTCGCTCGGCCAATGTGACGCTGGCGAAGGCGCCGCTGCCTGCGTGTTGACGTGCGCGCCAGACCAGCCCGGCGGCGACGGCAGTGAGGATCGCGAACGGCGCCACCTGGATGACGCGCGCGAGACTGATCGCGCCGCGTTTCCACCACGAGATCAGCAGGAGAACGAGCGGCAGCGTGCAAGCGGCAACCGGGTTGCTCGCGAGTGCGAGGAGCGTGCAGAGCAAGGCTGCGAAGTAGAACTTCAGCTCACCACGATTTTTGCCGGCAACGAACTTCTGCCATGCGATGACGGTGAGGAGGAAGAAAAGTCCGACGAGCAGGTTTCCGCGCGTGGCAATGAAGGCGACGGACTCGACCTGCACCGGATGTAACGCGAACAACGCGGCTGCGAGCCACGCGGCGGGCACGTCAAAGACGCGCAGGATTCGCCAAAGCAGGAGCGCGTTGATCGCGTGCAGCGCAAAGTTGACCCAATGGTAGCCCGCGGGATTTGCACCCCAGAGCAAGTGCTCAACTTTGAAGCTGCTGAAAACGAGCGGCGCGTAGCCGGCCGGCGCTTGCAGCGACTGCCAGATCGCCTTCCATCCTGCGGTGGACAGCACAATGCTGTCGCGCCAGATAAGCCCAGCGCGCCACGCCTGCTGATAGGCAAAAACTGTCGCCGCGATGAGGAGCAACGCCAAGGCGATGGTTTGAACGAGACGCTCACGCGCGGTGCTTTCCTCGAGTTCATCCAGATCGTCCGCGCGTCGGCTGATGGTTTCTTTCTCCGCGTCCGTCATGCGGCTCACTCATGCCAACGGAGCGAGGCAAAGGCAAATCACCGCGGCCAGCTCGTGGCAGCTAGTGCGGCTTCAGTTTCAAGAGATACACGATCAATGCAGCGGCGATCGGCAGGCCGATCAACGTCCGCCAGTCGTGCCGCGCGAGCGCAGTCGCCAAGTCGCCAAGGAGATTGACCACCAGCACGGCGATGGCCGCTCGCCTCCCCCATTCGGCGCCGCGCGCGAGACCAATCGCCGCCGCCGTGCAGCCGCCGCCCGCGAGCAGCATCACGAGAACGGACCAGCCTCCGAGTTGCGCGAAGTCCGTCCGTGCTTCGGGTTTGAGCCGCCACACGACATCCGCCGCCGTTCCCGGGACGCAGAGCAGAAAGATCGTGAGCGCGCACATCGCAGCGCCGAAGACGAAGAACGCAACGAGGAGCGAGACTCCGAGTGGCCATTTTCGCGCGTCGTTGTTGAACACGGATGTTTCCTCTGGAACTGCGGGCGACGATCCTTATCTTCCCGCTCGCGCCGCGCGCTTAGCTCAGTGGTAGAGCGCTTGCTTCACACGCAAGAAGTCACAGGTTCGAACCCTGTAGCGCGCACGTTTTAACCTTTCACTCGTTAGGCAACGAGGTGAGCCGCTAGAGATCCGTCCGTAAAACGCGCAGGCGGAGGAAGCCGCGGGACGACGTGGTAATCGGTCCCTTGTAGCGATACGTGACTGTGCTGCCGGGGTTCGCATACGGCACAAACTCGGCGTTGCTCGCGCTCCAGTTCAGAAGATCAGACGAGCCTTCGACGACGAAGTTCACATCCAGCGCGGCGGCGTTCGGCACGAAGCGGAGCAGCAGCGAATCCCCTGCTCGCGCGACCATTGGCAAATTCGATGCGCCGCCGTTTGTCGGATCCGAGCCGAGCGCGAACTCGAGCAGGTTCGCGATGCCGTCGTGATCCCAATCGGCGTCGTCCGCAGCCGCTGCATCGTTCGCATTCGCGCCGAAGTAACTAAAGCGCCACGCGTCGGCCGGTTTGTCGTGGATGGTGATGCTGCTCGTGACACTCGTGCCGAAATTGTAGGACGACGATGCGGTGATGGTGAGCTGCGCGAGGCGGTCGCCTTGCGCGATGTTGTTTGGCACCGGGAGCAATGTGATCCCGACCGAACTGCTGCCCGCGGGAATCACCGCTGATGAGGGGAGCGCTTCGTAATCTGAACCCGCGATCGCACTGCCGGACATCGCGAGCGGGACAACCAGCGCGATGTCTGTTCCGCCGGTGCGCGAGATCGTGTACAGCCCTGGGTCCGGGCCGAATTCACTCGCGCTCGCGTCCGTGGCGGCAGCATCGACCGCCGGTGAAAGCACCGCGAAGCCGACGCTCGCGAGATCACCGTTTGCAAAGATGTCGCCGCCGCCGCGCACGGTCACCGTCCCGCGGTAATCGCTGGTTGGCGCGGATGACGTGAGCGCGACGCGGAACAACTCGCTGTCCATGTAAGCTTCGCCCGGCAGAAGCACGCCGGGTACATTCGCGAAGAAGCTGTTCGGCTTTAGCGGGAGATCAGCCCCGCTGCCGACAATGAGCGACGACGCGATGTCGTTCAGGTAGACCTTCGACGGGCCGGTGTTCGTGATCGTGCCGTTGAATACGATCTCGCGCCCGCGCGCGCTGTTCTGCACCGAAGGCGACAACGAAACGGTCACGTCAGCGTGCAGCGTTGCGGCAAGCATCGCGCCTAACGAACAGATGACGAGAAGCCGCTTCATGGGTTCGCCGCTCCGATGACGAAGAGCGTGCCGTCAGCGATCGCGTAGACGGTGCCGTCCACGCCGACCATCGTCGGGGTGTAGGCCTCGCCGACTCCGTTCGTCAGGGTCAACACCTCGGAGAAGCTATTCGTCTCAAAACTCCAGCGAT
>JALZAD010000069.1 GCA_030948555.1 Verrucomicrobiota bacterium
ACGCGGTCGCGGAACGCGCGCGTCGTATCGCGGCCGGTGAAGCGGACGCGAAGAAAATCGCCGCGGATGCAGAAGCGCAGTCGATTCGCGAAGTGACTCGAGCGCTCGCCGAAGCGCAGCAAAACCCGCTGCTCTATCAGCTGCGCGCGCTCGACGTCGAACGCGCACGCGTTGAACATTGGAATGGCGCGTATCCGAGCTGGTTCATGAGCACAGCTTCCGCGAACACGCCAAACCTGATGCTGCAAATGCCGGCTCCGCCGCGGTGAGGACGCGGCGTTCTCAGCAGTCATCCCGAGTGGAACGAAGCGCAGCGGAGTGGAATCGAGGGACCCCGTGGCAGTAGCGAACGCTCGGTATCGCAGCGGATGACGGGGGTTTTGCTGTACTCGTTAGGGCAACGGACTGGCGGTTTCTGTTTTCGTTCCGACGGTCAGCGCGGGCAGATCGAGCTGCTTGATTGTATTTGCGAGTGCGGGCACGCCATCGCTCTTCAGTTGCACCCATTTCTGCACCTGCTCGTCGAGTTGCGTGCTCAACATTTTGAAGACGTCCTGCTGCGGCTGGGTGGGCGCAGCGTTCGCGCCGTCAATCACATGGCTGAAGGTGTCGAAGCGCTCGTTCAACATATTCGGGAAGACGAGATTCCCTTCAGAGCTCTTCATGTTTACCTGGATGAGCCGCCCTTCGACGCCTGACATCTGCTTGTCGAGATCGTCCGCGCGATCGAGCACAGGTTTCACGCGCGCGTCTTCGGCGAACTTCTTGTGCAGCTCGTGCACTTGCGATTTCACGTCGCGGATCTCGTTCACTGCGGTGTGCAATTGCGAGATGCGCTCGCGCGTCTGCATGTTCAGTTCGAACTGCGCCTGCAACGCATCGGGCGTCGCCGCCACGCGTGGGTCCATCACGATGTGCAACGGCGCAGTCTGCGTCTTACCGGCCGCGGTGAGCTTCAGCTGGTAATCGCCCGGCAAGACTTTCGGCCCGCGCGGACCTTCGCCGGTGTAAAACGCGCCGGGCGTTTGCACCGGGTCTTCGTAGCGCAAATCCCAAGCGAAGCGATTCATCCCTTCCTCAGCCGGGATAGTCTTGGCGGACTTCACGCGATCCGGCCATTCTTCCGGCTGCTCGTTGTCCTTCTTCTCTTTGCTGGAAAGATGCCTAACGAGTCGTCCTTGAGCATCGAGGATGTCGAGCGTCACTTCGTCTTTCGGCGCGGTTTTGAAGTAGTAATCGATCACCGCGCCCGGCGGCGGGTTCTCGCCAACGGGCTGCCGCTTGTCGAACTCCGTCGGGTAGTTGAGGAGCAACGCGGTCTGCGGCTGATAGAGGATCGCGTCTTCCGTTCCGCGGAAGACAGGCATCTTGCCTGTCTCGGCAGGCGGGCTTCCAGCCTGCCCGGTTTTTGCGGACAGGCTGGAAGCACTGTCCGCCGAGTCAGGCTGGAAGCCTGACTTCCCCGCATTGAGCTGGCGCAACGGCGTCACATCATCCAGCACCCAGAACGCGCGGCCATGCGTGCCCGCGACGAGATCATCATCTTTCACGACAAGATCGTGCACCGGCACGCTCGGCAGATTGATCTGCAACGGCTGCCAGTTCCCGCCGTCATCGAACGAAACAAAAACGCCGAGTTCCGTGCCCGCGTAGAGCAACCCGCGCCGCTTCGGATCTTCGCGCACCGAATGCACGACTGCGCCTTCCGGCAGGCCATTCACAATCGGGCTCCACGTTTTCCCCGCGTCGGCCGTTTTCAAGATGTAAGGCTTGATGTCATCGAGGCGGTGGCGATCGACGGCGACGTAAGCGGCGTTCGCATCGTGCGGTGAAGCTTCGATCAGATCAACCGTGCTCCACTCCGGCAAAATCTTCGGCGTGACGTTCGCCCAATGCGCGCCATCATCCGTCGTCAGCTGAATCAAGCCATCATCCGTGCCGGCCCAGATCATGCCTTTTTGCTTAGGGGATTCGGCGAGCGCGAAGATCGTGTCGTAGTACTCGACCGAAGTGATATCGAGCTGAATCTGTCCGCCGCTCGGTTGCTGTTTCGACTTGTCGTTCCGCGTCAAATCACCGCTGATCTGCGCCCAAGTACGGCCGCCGTCGTTCGACTTGAACACCGCTTCGCCCGCGGTGTACATCGTGTCCGGATTGTGCGGCGAAAGAAACAGCGGCGAGACCCATTGAAAGCGGTGGATGTTATCGGACGCGCCGTGGCCGGAGTTATCGAGCGGCACAACGCTGACGTCCTGAGACTGCTCGCGCGCTTTGTCGTAGCGGTTGATGAAACCTTCGTTGTTCGAAAAGATGATGTTCGCGTCGCGCGGATCGGGCACAACGAAGCCGCATTCCCCGCCGCCGGCATGCGACCAATCGCGCTGCTCGATGATCCCGCTGTCCGTGCGGCTCGCGATGCGCACGTTCGAGTTGTCCTGCTGCGCGCCGAGGATGTGATACGGAAACGCATTGTCGACCGCGACGTGGTAGAACTGCGCGGTCGGTTGATTGCCATTCGTCGTCCAACTCTTCCCGCCGTCTAACGAGACGATTGCGCCGCCGTCGCTTGCGTTCCCGATTCGGTTTGGATCATTCGGATCAATCCAGAGTCCGTGGTGATCGCCGTGGCGCGCCGGAAGCAGATTGAATGTCTTCCCGCCATCGACTGATTTGTACGCGCCAGTGTTGAGGACATAAACGGTGTCCGGCGCTTTCGGGTCCGCGTAGATTTTGCTAAAGTACCAGGCGCGCTGCCGGAACCGGCCATCATCGTTCACGCGCGTCCATTTCTCGCCGCCATCTTCCGAGCGGTAGATGCCGCCTTTCTCCTTCGCTTCCATGATCGCGTAAACGCGATTCGAATCCGCGCCGGAAACCGTGAGCCCGATGCGGCCAAGCATCTCATCCGGCAGGCCGTTCCCCTGCAGTTGCTTCCAGGTCACGCCGCCATCTTCTGAGCGATACAAACCGCTGCCCGGTCCGCCGCTCGAGAAATTCCACGGCTGCCGTCGCGCCTGCCACAAGGCGGCGAAGACGACATTTGGGTTGTGCGGATCCATCGCGAGATCGATCGCGCCGGTGTTCTCGTCCTTGAACAACGTCTTCGTCCAAGTCTTGCCGCCATCGACCGTGCGGAAAACGCCGCGCTCCTGGTTCGGCCCGAACGCATGACCAAACGCCGCGACCAGTGCGATGTCTGCGTTCTTCGGATCAACCGCGATCGCGCCGATCTGCCGCGCGTCTTTCAAGCCGATGTTCTTCCACGTCTTGCCCGCGTCTGATGATTTATAGACGCCGTTTCCCCAGGTTACGTTGCCGCGCATGTTCGGCTCACCGGTTCCGACGTAGACGATGTTGTGATCTGAAGGCGCGACGGCGATCGCACCGATCGACGCGTTCGATTCCTTGTCGAAGATGGGGAACCAATTCGCACCGCCGTCCGTCGTCTTCCAAACACCGCCCGACGCGGCGCCGAAGTAGTAAGTGTTGGCCTCCCCCGGCACCCCCTCGATCGCATCCGCACGGCCGCCGCGGAACGGCCCGACCTGTCGCCACTTCATTCCGCTGAAGAGCTTCTGATCAAAACCGCGAGCGGGAGCAGGAGAAGGATCAGCCGCGAAGCTGATCGATGCGGAGCAGACGAGCAGGAGAAGAGCGCGCAGGGTCATTGCGCTACAAATCGCGCATCCACGCTCCGCTGTCACCCCGTGCCGCGCAGACGGCGAGGGATCTCGCAAAGGGTGCTTGGTCTAACGAATGGTAGCAAACGATCCAAGCACCCTATGCGAGGTCCTTCGGCGCGCTTCGCCAGCCTCAGGATGACGGCGCGACCGTGATGCGGCCGGCGGAATCCATCACGGCGACGATGTCGAACCGATCCACGGTCGCACAGAACGGGACGTCATCGGCGAGCTCCAGCCGCGCGCGTAGACGCTTTCCATTCTCCGCTTCATGCAGCGCGCCTAACAAGTCGTTCGCGACGCCGCGATACGCATTGCGCGCGAGCAGGGTCGAGTCGTCGCGTGGCAGATCAAAGCAATCGGCGACCGCGCCGGCGCAAAGCACATCTTCGTAAGCGGCGCGTTCGAATGTTCCGCCGCAGACGAGCAAGAGCGAATCGGCAGTCATGGTGCGCAGCTGCTTCACGGTCGCGCTCAGGTTGAGGAACGAGCCGACGAGCACCTGTTGTGCATGCGCGCAGGAACGCAACGCACGCGTGCCGTTCGTCGTGGTGGTGACAATCGTTTTTCCGTGGACGCGTTCGCTGGTGAACTCACGCGGCGAATTGCCGAACTCGAACTCGTCGCTGATGCGCAGTCCCTCTCGTTCGCCCGCAAGCAGAACGTCCGGAGTGCGTTCACGAACAGCGAGCGCTTCCGAAATTTCGCTCACCGGAATCACACCGGCCGCGCCATGCGCGAGCGCAGTGATGATCGTGCTCGTGGCCCGCAGCACATCGAAGACGACGCAGACTGTGCGCGACAGATCGCGCTGTGGCAGGAGCGAAAACTCAGCGGGCGTGAAGAGCGTCTCGACGTTGGTCATCCCTGAAGTTGATCAGGAACGGTAACGCCGACTTACTCCCGCGGCGATTGCGTGACGAGCGAAACCTCGCCAGCGAGGTAACTAGCGGCTTAGCTACTTTGGACGAAAAGGTGTAGCGGTTGCTCGAGCGGGCTGCCGAATCAACTATCGGAGTCAACAGCCACTGGGACCTGCTGAATGATTGCGTCGAGGCGATTCAAGTCGACTGGCTTGATCAGGTGATGATCGAAGCCGCCGTCATGGCTGCGGCGAATGTCTTCTTCCATTCCGAAGCCGGTCAGCGCGATGCCGAAGATCGGCCCATTCGCGCTCAGCTTCTGCATCAGATCAACGCCGCTGCCATCGGGCAGGCCGATGTCACTCACGAGCACGTCAAACTGATGCTCGGCCGCGACCTCCACCGCGCGTGCGATGTTATGCGCCGGCCGCACGTCGTAGCCGCGGCGCCGTAGCAACTGCGTCAGTGAACGGTTCGTGTCTTCGTGATCTTCGACCAGCAGAATGCGGAGCGACTTACGCTCGGCCGGAGTCGACGAACTGCCGTTTGAACTCCTGCCAACTTCCTGCGCCGAGAGCGGGAAGGCTGCAGTGAAGCTCGCGCCCTTCCCGCGGCCCGCACTAGCAGCCGTGATCCGACCTTGATGCGTCTCGACGAGCGCCTTGGTAATCGCGAGGCCGAGGCCGAGTCCGCCCTGTCGCGCCTGTTCGCCTTGCTCGAATGCCTTGAAGATCTTCGGCAGGAATTCGGGATCGATTCCGATGCCGCTGTCGGTCACTTCGAGACAAAAGTCGTCGGACGCGGTGTTCGACGTGCAGATGGTGAGACGTCCGCCTTCCGCCGTGAATTTCACCGCGTTCTTGATCAGGTTCCAAAAGATCTGCTGCAGCCGCGCGGGATCGGCTTCCAGCGAAACGCGCTTCGCCGCCAGTTGCAGTTCGAGCGTGAGCTTCTTCTGGTCGATTTCAGATTGGCAGATCTCGAGCGCGCTGCGCAGGAGGACGTGTGCGTCGACGATCTCGAGACTGAGCTGCACTTTTCCCTTACTGATGCGGGTGAGGTCTAACAAGTCGTCGATGAGCCGCGCTTCGAGTTCGACGTTGCGGCGGATCATTTCGAGCGCGGGTCTTACCTGCTCTGGCAAAGTTTCGTGTTCGAGGCCGAGAAGCGTGGTCAGCACCGGTGTGAGCGGGGTGCGCAGTTCGTGGCTGAGCATGGCGAGGAAGCGATCCTTCGCGAGGTTGGCGCGTTCGGCTTCGCTGCGCGCCGCCTGCGCGACTTCGTAAAGGCGCCCGTTCTCCAGCGCGAGCGCGGCGCGTTGCCCGAGCTCCTCGGCGAGCGTCAACTCGATCGGGTCACAGACCCGCTGCTCCGTCGTGCTGAACATCACGATCGCGCCAACGACGCGGTCCAGGGTGCGAATCGGCACGACTGAGCACGACTTCGCGCCTAACGAGCGGACGCAGATCCGATCTTCTTCGCGCGGAAAAATCTCGTTCAGCGTGTTGCTCTTCATGTCGCAGCACGTCGCCGCCTTTGCCGTTTCAAAGACACGTTCCGCGGCCATCTCTGCGCAGCGGTGCTTTGGAAATTCCTCAACCAGGCGGCGCAGCTCGGGCCGGCCATTGAGATCGATGTGCGCGGTCGCCGCCTCGCGCAGATGTTCGTTATTATCATCGAGGCCGAAGATGATGCAGAAGTCGGCGAGCTTCGGCACGACCAGCCGCGAAAGATTTCGGAACGTCTCCTGTAGTTCGAGCGAAGTCGCGAGGACGTTGCTTGCCTCCGCGAGAAACGCGAGCCGCTCCTGGCGCCGCTCGGCTTCCGCGCGGGCGGCTTGTTCGCGAATGTATTGCGCGCGCTCGTCGGACTGCCGCTTGATCTGCTGCGTTTTTTTGAAGAGGTCGACGAACACGGCAATCTTCGCGCGCAGGATTTCCGGAACGACCGGCGTAAGGATGTAATCGACCGCGCCTAACGAGTAGCCGCGCGAGGCGTGGTTCTCCGTGTCATTGACCGCGCTGATGAAGATGATTGGCGTGGTCTCGGATCGCGGGCGCTGACGGATCATCGAGGCCGTTTCAAAGCCGTCCATGCCAGGCATGTTTACGTCGAGCAGGATGACGGCGAAGTCCTGCTTGAGCAGACAACGCAGC
>JALZAD010000193.1 GCA_030948555.1 Verrucomicrobiota bacterium
GCACATCATCTGGCGAAGCGCCTCCCATCGTTCCATGATCCGCCATGTCTCTCACCCGCTTCCACGAAGCCCAGGCCAACCGTCACGCCGGCTACGACACCGCGCTCGCCGAGATCCGCCGCGGCCGGAAAAGGAGTCATTGGATCTGGTATATCTTCCCCCAGCTTGCCGGCCTCGGCCGCTCCGCGATGGCCGAGAAATACGCCATCCGCGATCTCAGCGAAGCGTGCGATTACCTGCGCGACCCGCTCCTCCGCGCCCGTTACGAAGAGATCACCGCCGCCGTTAGCGACCAACTCGCCCTTGGCGCGAGCGGAGCCTCGTGCGTAGGCGGCCGCGGCCTCGCGCTTGAAGACCTGATGGGCAGCCGCATCGACGCCCTTAAGCTCGTCTCCAGCCTCACCCTCTTCCGCGCTGCGGCGGAGCGTCTGGCCGGTGGCGATCCGCTGTTCGACGGCTCTCTCGCCGCGCTTATTGACACCATTCTCAAGCAGGCCGCTAGGCAAGCCTATGCACCATGCGCTCGCACCCTCAGTCTTACCTAACCATGACTGAGAACGCTGCTAACATCTTCCCAGGACTCCTTTCGAGTGACGGCCAGGTCACCGAAGTTGGACGGCCCGCTTGCGAGTTAATCGATGCTTCTGCCAATTCTCCAACCGCCGCGCGCGGCACGCGCAGCGTCGCAAGCATTTAGCTAACGCTCCGGTTGCATCGCCGACCGCTGCGTGACTCGTTAGGTACTTCCGGCATGCCTTACGTCCACGCCGCGCGCCACTGGTCAGGCGACCAGCGGCCTTCGTCCATCTCGATCATGTCAAAATCTGTTTGCATCGTGCCATCGTTTGGCAGGCCAATCTCTTTGATCATGGCCGGGATGTAGGTGTCGGTTTCATCATCGCGCCAGCCACGCTTACTCATGAAGCTGTTGAAGATAAGGATCTGCTCGTCGTCGAGCCGGCGCCCCTGCTCCATGCACCAGGCCAGCACCTCCTCGTCAGAAGTGCCGGCCAGCACGCGCTTCTTCACCACTTCGTAGTCCACCTCGAGATAGCGACAGGTCCGCCCATCAAATCCCTGACCAAGATAGCCGTGCAGATCCGCCGGCAGCTTGCCGGTCGCGTGCAGCCGAATCTTCGAACACATCCGCGCGAAGTAGAACAGCCCGCCCGTCTTCTCGTAGCAACCTTTGAGTGTGTCTGTTTTCATCGCGTCATCTTTGCAGATGCGGGCGCCCATTCACAAGCGACACAGTAAACGAGCGCGAACAGCTGTCTCAATGGATGGCAGCGGCGAACCGTTGCGCGGAGCACGCCTTATGCTTGAGCTAACAAACCTTCTCGGGTCATACCGCAACACCACCGCGCCTGAACCGAACTCCATCCGGCTCACCAGCTTCAAGTGCACACGCTTCGATAGTCCGGCGAACAACGTCGACCCGTGGCCCGCGATCCTGGGCTGCACCACGAACTCGTACTCATCGATCAATTTCAGCTCCGCCAACGCCAGCGGGAGCGTCACGCCTCCGACGAACAGGCCATTACCCGGCTCCTGCTTCAGCTGTTGCACGGCCATGGCCAGATCACCGCGCACGAGCTCCGCGTTGCGGCCGCCTCCGTCTTCTACTTCCTACTTCCTACTTCGCATTGCCCTGCCTCCATCATCTGATAAGTTACGCGGCCTAAAAGGAGGGCATCGGCGCGCTCGAAATTTCGACCGCGTAACGATGCAGCTCTTCGTCCGGGATCCCCGCGCGATAATCGCAGCACCCGCCCAATGTGACGTTGATGGAATACCGAAGCGGTCGCAGCACCCACGATCAAAGCCGACGACATCGACGAGCCAGTCGCCGAAGCGTGATTACCTGCGCGACCCGCTCGTGCGCTCCGGCTACCAAGAAACCGTCGCCGCCGCTAGTCGCGCGGCGCTGAATTCCTCTGTTGCCACACAGGATTTGCTTCGCTGTAATCCTGCATCATGTCTGAAGCGACGATCGATATTAAAGCGGGAGGCGCGGAATTCCGGGCAACTGGCAATCAGGATTGGGTGGGGAAGCAGTTGGACAAGTTCCTAGAGAATGCAGCGAAGATCGCAGCCGTCGCTCCGTTACCTACAGACACTGACGGCAGCACCGGAGGTGGAGGTAATAGCGGCGCAAGTGGAAATGGCAGTAGTCAAAACACCAACGCGGGAGTAGCGAGAAAACCGCTAGCCACCTACTTGAAAGAGCAGAACGCTACGACCAACCAAGTGAAGAAGTTTCATGCGACCGCCATTTGGCTCCACGCCAAAGGCGCGGCGAGGCTCAACACGACTGACGTTAGCAAGGCACTAAAGGCATCCAATCAGACGAAGATAAATAACCCCTCCGATTGCCTGAACCAGAATGTGAAGAAGGGTCTCTGCGAAAAGGACGGCAATCAGTTCTTCGTTACTGACGACGGTTCAGCGTCGTACCCGACCTAATGTTGACGCAGCAGGAACTGTTGCCTGCAGTTCCCATTCAGCTTCGCGACCCGCTGCTCGCTGAGTTCAATTCGCTCCTGCAGAATTATTTGGAATCGCGGTGGCGACCCACTGAGCTGAGTGCAGGTTTGTTTTGCGAGATCGTTTACACGATTCTGCACGGCCACGCGGCTGGCCGGTTCGCCTCCAAACCGTCAAAGCCTCGCGATTTCGTCGGCGCATGTCGCGCGCTAGAAAACAACACGAACGTACCACGAAGCTTCCAGATTCTAATCCCTCGGATGCTGCCCGCGTTGTACGAGGTTAGAAATAACCGCGGAGTCGGGCACGTCGGCGGTGACGTCGATCCCAACTTTATGGACGCCACGGTCGTGGTGGCGATCGTCAAATGGGTTGTCGCTGAGCTTGTCAGAATCTTCCACAACGTTTCAATTGCGGAGGCGCAGACAGTCGTTGACTCACTCGCGGAAGTGACGCTTCCGATGGTTTGGAGTGAGGGCGGAATGAAACGCGTGTTGAATCCAGAAATTGCGCTGAAGAAGCAGATTCTGATGCTGGTCGGTTCAACGCCCGCAAAAACGAAAGCAACGGACCTAGAACGTTGGATTGAGCCCAAGTCACAGGGTTACCTGATGCGGGCGCTTCGTGGACTTCACTCGGACCGGCACGTTGAATTTGACGAAACCGAGGGCGTAGTTCAATTGCTTCCGCCAGGAGCAAAACTCGTTCAGGAATTCGCCCGCCAACAGTCGCGCTAAAGCTTACCAATCACGAAGCGGGAATCGTCTGCTGATCCCTTCCGCCCTCACGGAGCAACAATTCAGGAGTTAGTTCTTCCCGGACCGAGATTCGCAATGCGACTCCTCGCTGGAAGGACAGCGATTCCACCATCTGATCGGGTTCGATCCGTGATTGGGTTTCGTCCTCCAAGGGCAGATTCCACTACAATCCGACCGCTACTTCAGTGGCTGCAAACTGCGGAAGCGGCTGATATCTTAGTGTCACGATGAAAGCGGCCCTCGATCCAAAGGCGGATTACGTGGTAAAGAACGGAAAACGCACGGCAGTCACTCTGCCGATTGCGGAGTATGAAGAGCTTTTGCAGGACTTGGATGATCTTGCGATGATCGCGCGCCGGAAGGATGAGCCGACCATCGCGCTGGCAGAGGTGAAACGCCGTTTGAAGAAAAATGGCGCGGTACGTCGTTGAGTTCCGGCGCGGCGCGGAAAAAGATCTGCGCCGACTTGATGCGGTTGTTCAGCGGCGGGTGTTGCGCGCAGTCGATAATCTCGCGATCGATCCGCGCCCACTTGGTTGCCGGAAGCTGCAGGCAAGCGACAACGCTTATCGCGTCCGACTGGGAGATTACCGCATTGTTTACACGATTGATGATGCGGTGCTGATCGTGGCGATAGAGCGTGTGCGGCCTCGCGGCGAGGTTTACCGTTAATCCGAAAGCAGAAACGGCCGGACGTTTGCACGCCCGGCCACTCCAGGC
>JALZAD010000011.1 GCA_030948555.1 Verrucomicrobiota bacterium
GTTCAAAGAATGGGTGCGGCTCGTTACCCTCCACCCGCGCAAAGTCAGCTCACATTTGGTGCGTTATCGACTTCAGGAACTCGTCGCGTTCATGGAGGAGTTCCTGATCAAGACACGCAACTAAGCGGCGCGCTGCGCACTTTCTTCGGACCTGTTTTTTGCGCGCTTCTCCGTTTCCGGGAGCACACCGAACCACACGGTGGCTTGCTGTTCGGTGACGAGCTCGCGGTAATTGCGGAAAAGCATTGCCGGCGAGTTGCCCATCTCGAGCGCGACCCGCGCGGCGTTCTTGATATCCGCCAGCCTGTAGCTCGCGTAACTGTGCCGGAGCGCATTTGGTTTCCACGTGAATTGAAACAATTCATCGCGCACTTTGATGCCGCTCTTGCAGAACTGCTGCCGCGCTTCGCACAGCATGTCGTTGCGCGTATAGCCAACAACGTGGCCGGATCTTTGGCGCAACGGCAACAGCCAAGCGGCCAGCGCAGGGAGCAGCGGTGCAAGTCGCCGCGAGGCGGTCTTGGCTTTGGCCGCAGCGACTTCGATGAGTCCCTGCTCAAAGCGAATGTCGCTCCAATCGAGCCGCATAATTTCCTGGCTACGGAGTCCGGCGAACGCGCCGATCGCGAAAAACGGCAGCAATTTGTCCGGAGCCTGGGAAAGAAGCAGGTGCAACTCTTGAGGCGTGTATATCGATCGCACCCTCCGCGCGATTGGCCGATGCCACATCTTCGACGACCGTGGGCTCATTCCGCGGCAGGTAACGTTTACCGCGAGCGTAGCGGAAGAGCTGCAGCACCGCGTTGCGGCAGTTGTTCCGCGTGCGCCCGCTGATTCCGAAACCGTTCAGCCACACCTGAATCTCGTGCGTCGTTATTTGATCGATTCGCCCCGGAAACGCAGCGGCGAATTTCTTCATCCGGTACTTGCGATCTTCCAAGTGGAAAAAGCTCACACCTTCGACGCGTTTTGACGTGAGGAACTCTTCGACGACTTCGGCAACTGTCTTGGAGATGACGCGCGCGATCTTGCCGCGTCCTGCGATCCACTCCTCGACCGCACTGAGCAATGACATCCCGAACGGCGCGACCTTGTTCTTCGCGAGACGGTAAATCCTCTACTTCCGCGAGCGTCATTCGCTCCTCATGCGCGCGGCCCGATGCGATCTGCGCAATCAACCTTCGCGCTTCGATCTTGGCGGCGTCGAGTGAGGCGCGGGTGATTCGCTTCCTCTTTTTTCCGACGAGCGGGTCGACGCAAAATCGTCCGTCGGGGAACCGGTAAATCGGAACTGACACGTTCCCCTCCTTGATCTCGATGCGTTTCGCTTTCACGGAACCGCCCCTGAGGAGTTGTCACGTCGAATCGGAAAGAGGACGCGAATTGCCCAATTTACCTATGAAAAGGCATGGCGACCCTAACGGGATTCGAACCCGTGTTACCGCCGTGAAAGGGCGGTGTCCTAGGCCTCTGGACGATAGGGTCAGCGAAGGCGGGCAATATCAGAACTGCCCCTCGCTGTTGCAAGCGATTTGGCGACGCTCAGCGGCGCGTCTTGAGCGTGAGGAGAAGCTCGGCCGTTCGCTGAGTTGCGCCACGATGTGGAGCGAGCACTTCGAGCGCTTGCCTAACGAGTGCTGCGCGTTGCGCGGGATCTTGTATGAGGGTGAGGAAACATTGCTCAAGCTCGGATTCGTTTTGCACTTCGATTGCGCCGCGGTGTTCAAGGAGCGTCCGCGCGAGAGTTGCGAAGTTCTCCATGTGCGGGCCGAAGACGACCGGCTTGCGGGCGAGGATCGGCTCGACCGGATTTTGGCCGCCGTGCGCGGCGAGGCTCTTGCCAATAAAGACGATCGTCGCGACCGCATACCAATGGCGCAGTTCGCCGGTGCTATCGAGGATGATTACATCAAATGGACGCTGGTCAGGCTGCGTGGCGGCACTTCGCCGCGCGACGTCCAGACCGAGCGCAATCAGCGTGCTCGCGATCTCGTCGGTGCGTTCCACGTGTCGCGGCGCAACGATCAGCAACAGGTCGGGCACGTGCTTTCGCACCTCGACGAATGCGCGCGAGAGAATTTCCTCTTCGCCGGGATGCGTGCTGCCACCGAGCAGAATCGGCCGGGATCGATCGACGCCTAACGAGTCCAAAACCTGCGACGGAACGGAAGCATCCGACGCGCCTTCGCTCGGGTCGTACTTGATGCTGCCGGTGTGCCGGATCGTTTCCCGGCAAACGCCCAAGGCGTGCCAACGAGCGGCATCACCGGGTTCCTGCACGCAAACGAGATTTAGCGCGCGGAATGTTGGCCTAACGAGTGGTAGAAAGCGGCGGAAGCGACGCTCCGAGCGCGGAGACAAGCGCGCGTTCACCAGTGCAACCGGCACGGCGCGATTGCGCGCTTCAGCGGTCAGGTTCGGCCAAACTTCAGCCTCCACGAGGATGAGGCACGGCGGCCGGACGACGGCGAATGCGCGCCGCACGATCAGCCAAAAATCCAGCGGGTGGTACATCACCGCGAGCCAGTCGCTAGCTTCGCCCTCTGCCACGGCATACCCCGTCGACGTCGTGGTCGAGAGGAGGCAGCGAAACTGCGGATCGAGTTCGCGTAGCTTCGAGGCGAGCTTCAGCGCGATCGCTACTTCCCCGACGCTGACCGCGTGAATCCAGGTATGCGGATTCGCCGCCAGACGAGCGCGCAATTCCCTGCCATAAATCCCGAAGCGCTGTCCAAAATGTGGCCGATAACCGCCGCGGCGACGCGCCTTCCGCAGATACCCGGGAAGGAAGAAAAGAAGCGCAAACGGGAAGAGCAGGTTGTAGAGCAGACGGATCATTGCGTCGCGTGCTCGAGGAAGAGCACTTCCGTCGCCCCATAGGTTTTCGCGCGCACGACGCTCCACAACCTCGACGCAAAGAGTTGCTCATCGGGACGTTTTTCGAGCACGAAAATCCCTGATGGCTCGAGCAGGTCGGCAAGCTTCTGCTGTTCGAGAAGCAGACGCGTAAACTCGCCGCCGGTCTTCGTTTTCTCATAGGGCGGGTCGGCGAAGATGATGTCGAACTTCTCGTTAGGCCGTCGTGCCCGCTCGAAGAACGCGAAGACCTCCTGCTGCGTGACCTTCCCGCGCAATTTCGTGCGGATGAAATTCTGCTCGATCGCCTGCACGGCCGCGCGGTTCTCCTCGACGAACAAGGCTGACTCCGCGCCGCGGCTGAGCGCTTCAATCCCGAGCGCTCCTGTCCCGGCAAAAAGATCAAGCACGCGCGCGCCGACAATTCGCTCGCCAAGGCTCGAGAAGATCGCCGCTTTCACGCGATCCATCGTCGGCCGCACGGACGTTGGAGGCACGGTCAGCCGGATGCCGCCGGCGGTTCCGGCGACCACTCTCATGGCGTGCTGGTTGGCTGCGCTTCCGGCGGAGGCGCCGGTTCGCCGGACGGCTCGCGCCGCTCTTTCGATTTTCCGCCGCCGAGGAAGCCGCTGATGATGCCGCCGATGTCTTTCAAATCACGTCCCACCAGCTTTCCCATGAGGTCGGTCTTCGGCTTTTCGACGGTGCCGCTGACGTTGAACGCGACGGCTGCGAAGCCCGGTTCCTCCGTCGGCTGAAAGCGCTGCTGCATTCCGCGAAATAGCTGCGAGCGGATGCGCTCGTTGAGCGCGAGCTGCGAATCGAGCCGGAGTTTCCCGTCGAACCCGATCGTGCCGTGCGCCGCGACGCGGATGTTCGGCGAACTGAGCAGCAGCTCGTCGATGTTCACGATGCCCGGAGCGATGTGGTACTTCACCCGCGCCTCCTCGAAGCGCAGCTGCGAGAGCTCGTCGATTTGCAGCAACTGACCAAGCGCGATCAGCAATGTGTAGCCGTGCACCTGGCCGTCGCGCAGATAGATCTCGCCGTCGCCGCTGAGGGCATTCGGGTCGGCCGTCTTGCCGCGTGCGTCGAGCCGACCTTCGATCCGGCCCTGGATCATGCCTTTCGTGCCGCCCGCATCCGTGACCAAACGATCGGCCTGGAGATCGCGGAAGTTTACCTTCGCGGCGAAAGGCGAACCGGGTTCTGCCTGGCGCATGTCGAAACGACCAGTGATCTCGCCGCCGGCGGCGTTCGCGTGAATTTCCGAAAGCTCCAGCCCATCGGCATCGTAAGAGACGGGCGACGTCAGATCCTCGAGATGGAACCGATCGCGCAGGGAAATTTTCGCGATGCTCGCCGTGCCGCGGAGTTCACTGGAATTGCGCAGATTCGATTTGAATCGCATGCCTTCGAAGGAAGCGACCGGCCGTCCTTTTGCGTCGAGAAAATGGAAGTTGCCCTTCGTCAGCGTGACGCGCCGGACCTCTGGAGTGAACGACGCTGGTTGCGCAGCGGCTTCCATGTGTTGCACGCGCGGGGCAGGTTCATCCGGAGCTTGCGGCGGCGTTGTTGCCACGACTTCAGCTGGCGCCGAGACCTCGGTCGTCTCTGCGCTCTTCGACGACGGGATGCGCCACTTGCCATCCTTGTTCTGCACCCACACGACGGTCGGATGCACGAGCGAGACTTCCTTGATCACGAGCTCCTGCGCGAAGAGCGAGAGGAAGCGGATTCGTAAACGAAAGTTATCTGCCTGCAGGAAATCGCGACCGACCGTGGCGTCCGTCTGCGGGATGGTGATTCCGCGCAGCTTCAATCCCCACCACGGCGTCAGGCTGATCCGCTGGATGCGCAGGGTCGTTCCGAGCCGCTCGCTCAGCTCGCGCTCGATCCGCGTCTGCGTCGCGTGCGATTGCACATAGATGTTCACCGCGAGGAGCAGGACGGCGAAAAGCGCGACGACCGCACCGAGCAGATAGAGCACGGCGCGGCTGAATTTTTTCACGGCGGAAGGTTACGCAGCGGCAGTTTTAGGGAAAGATGAAAGCCTGCCCGGCTGAACCCGATGAAGAAAACTGCGATCATCATGAACCCTGCGGCCCGCGGCGAACGGGCCCGGCGTCGCCATGATCGTCTCTCCGCGCTGACGGACGGCGCCGTCCTGCGCGCGACGTCGCGTTGCGGTGATGCGGAGTGCCTCGCGCGGGCTGCGGTCGCGGAAGGTTATCGCACAATCGTGGCGGCCGGTGGCGATGGAACGGTCAACGAAGTGGTCAACGGGATCGCCGGAAGCAGCGCTTCGTTAGGCCTGCTTCCACTCGGCACGATGAATGTCTTCGCAACCGAGCTCGGACTTCCGGTGACAAACCTGAAGCGCTGCTGGGAGGTGATCTGCGAAGGGCAGATCCGCAAAGTTGATCTGCCGAGCGCGAACGGAAAACACTTTGTCCAGCTCGCCGGCGTCGGCTTCGATGCGCAGGTCGTGAAAGAAACCAGCCGCGCCTTGAAGCGCAGTTTCGGGCCGCTCAGCTACTTGCTTTCCGCAGCACAGATTGCCGCCCGTAGGCCGCCGCGTTTAAGCATCGAATCCGAGCACGCCGCGGCTCAAGAAGGCTCGTTTGTGCTCATCGGCAATGGCCGGCTGTACGGCGGGCCGTTCCCGTTTTTTAAAAACGCGGTGATCGACGACGGCTTGTTCGACGTGCTCGTCTTCAAGCGGCTCAATTACCTCGAGATCATTCGCTATTTGCAGGACGTCGTGATGCGTTCGCAGATCACCGCGCCCGAGGTGGAATACTTCCAGACGACATCCTTGCGCGTCCGGAGCGAAGGGCCGGTGCCGGTGGAAGTGGACGGCGAACTGATCGGGAACTGCCCCGTCCATTTCAAAATTCGCAACCGCGGTCTCCGCGTCCTCGCGCCGCCACTGGCGGCGTGAAGTAATCACCGCCGGCGAGTTGTTTCACTAAGTGACAACCGAAACGCGCTGCGATAATCTCGGCTCATGCGTTTGGGCCGGAAGCCATCGTCTTTCATTCGCCCGTGGACGCAGCGGCCGCGCGTCGTCCTCGTCTCCCTCATCGGCCTGAATGTTGGCGCATTTATCGCGCAGCTTTTCCTCGAATCTTATCAAGCTGGATTCGTGCGGGACTTCCTCGGGCTAAGCGAAGTCGGGATTCAAGATGCGTACGCGTGGCAGTTCTTCACCGCCATGTTCATGCACATCGGGCCGCTGCATTTGCTCGGCAATCTCGCGGTGCTTTATCTCCTCGGTCGGGACGTCGAGTCGATCCTCGGACAGCGGCATTTTCTCTATCTCTACCTGAGCGGCGCGATCGCAGGCGAAGTCACTCACCTCGCCTTCATGCCTGCAAACTCCGTGCTCTACGGCGCTTCCGGTGGAGTGGTTGCCGTGCTGATGGCTTACGCGACGATTCTTCCGGAGATTGAACTGGATGCGATCGTTGCGCTGCTGCCGCTTCGGCTGAAGGCGAAGTATCTCGGCTACGGCGCGGCCGTCGCGGGCGCGCTGCTGCTGCTCGTCGCGCGCCAGGGGGCGGTCGTCCATAGCGCGTGGCTCGGCGGATGTGTTGCCGGTTGGGCGTATGCGCACCTGCTCGGCTTCGGCCGGCCGTCATTCGTGCAG
>JALZAD010000036.1 GCA_030948555.1 Verrucomicrobiota bacterium
CCACTGCCATCGCGCAGAAACTAGCCGCTCTGAGTTCGGAAACGTAAACGGACGAAGTATGACTGAATCAACAATCGTAAATATTGCCGTGTTTGCGCCGATGCCTAGCCCCAGCGTAAGCACAACAATGGCCGTAAACGCGGGCTGCTGCGCCAGTTTTCGCGTCGCGTATCGGAAGTCCTGAATGAAATTCACAAAAAGCCCGGTCTGCGGTTTGAATCCACCGGATCGAGGACGTTAGTGAGGAAGAGTATCATTTCATCTACCCACCGGGGACAATACTCCCCGCGATCGAGTCTCAGAATAGAAAAATCGAGGTTACTCGCTCTAACAGAATATATTCGGCTTAATATCGCTGCATGCTCTCCGAATCTGGGGTTCGACAAACGTTTATTCGAAGGGACAGGACTCGCACCCTTCAGATCGTTCGGTTCAGACTGCTCCAAGCGCTTGATCTAAATCGTTTCGAACGTCCTCGAGGCGTTCGATTCCCACTGACAAGCGCAGCAGCCCGTCAGTGATCCCAACATTGAGGCGCCGCTCGCGAGGTACGCTCGCGTGAGTCATCGAGGCTGAGTGTTGGATAATGGTAGCGACGTCGCCTAACGAGACGGCCAGCGCACAGAGCTTCACGTGGTTGACCAGGCGCCTGCCTTCTTCGATGCCGCCGACATCGAAGGCAAGCATTCCGCCGAACCCGCTCATCTGCCGAGAAGCCAGGGCGTGCTGCGGATGGGAACGTAACCCAGGGTAGTGGACCGCGTGCACCTTCGGGTGGCCCTCGAGAAACGCCGCGATTCCGGCCGCGTTAGCGTTGTGTCTTTCCATTCTCAGCGGGAGAGTCTTGATCCCGCGCATGAGCAGCCACGCTGTCTCAGGGGCGATGACTCCACCGAGGACCTTGGTCGTCTGCCACCGGGCGCGGCGGACGATCTCCGCTTTTCCAACGATTGCTCCCGCCATGAGGTCGCCGTGCCCGCCCAGATACTTCGTTGCGCTGTGCACGACCACATCAACACCAAGATCGAGCGGACGCTGATTGAACGGAGTCGCGAAGGAGTTATCGATCACGGTTGTTGCCCCGTGCGATCGCGCGATCGAAACGACCGCTGCGATGTCGGTTAACTTCATCGTCGGGTTTGCCGGCGACTCAAGGTAGATGACTTTCGTTTCTGGCCTTAAAGCTGACGCGTAGGAGTTCGGATCCGCGGCATCGACGTAGGTAACACCGATCCCGAGCGGCGAGAGTAACTGATTGAGGAGTGCGTTGGTCGTAGAGTAGATCGACTCCGGAGCAATGACGTGATCCCCGGTGGTGAGTAACGTCAGCAACGTCGTGCTGATTGCTGCCATCCCCGATGCGAGAGCAAGCGCTGCTTCACCGCCTTCCAGCTCGCAAAGCGCAGATTCGAGCGCGGCCTGAGTCGGGTTGCCCATCCTTCCATAGAAGTAGCCAGGTTGTTCGCCTTCATGGATTGCAGAGCCCTCCTCGGCATTCGGAAACGAGAAGATCGCGGATCGATAGACCGGGACCGAGAGAGCTCCGAGATGCCGCGCGGGTGCCTCGCCGGCGTGAACCGCAGTTGTGTAGATCTTGTTCTCAGACATATGGTCAAACAGTTGCTGCGACTTCGAGAGAAACTTCGCACCCGCCAGCTCCGCAGGTTTCCGCCTGGTCTGCGGTGTCCGTCCTGCAGACGCCTGTTTCTGGAAGGATGAGCTGAACTTTTCGCGCAGAGTCCCAATCGCCGCGGATGGCGGCGACAACAGATCGGACCTGCTCGTAACCTGTCAGTAGCAAGAAGGTCGGCGCGCGGCCGTAGGACTTCATGCCTACGATGTAGAAGTCCTGCTCCGGATGTTTCAGTTCCTCGGCGCCGTGCGGATAGACCGTGCCGCAACTGTGCAGATTGGGATCGATCAATGGCGCGAGCGCCGAAGGGCTTTCGGTGGTGGAATCAAGGTCTAAGCGCAGCTCGCGCAATGGGGAAAGGTCGGGCCGAAACCCGGTGGCAACGATGACTTCATCCACCGGTTCAAGGCTGACTCTGTTCATATCGTCGTGGATGACGACCCCGCCCTGTTGCGATTCGAAGCGAGTCACGATGAAACCAGTCACCAAACGCAGTTTGCCCTCAGTAACTAACTTCCGCAGCCGAGCGCCGAGCCTTCCGCGCGCCGGGAGCTGGTCGTTCTCGCCGCCGCCGAAGAGAGCTCTAGTCTCACGACGGCGGACGATCCAAAGGGGAGCGGGCCCCGATGTTTCGGCCGCTAGTTTTACCAAGTCAATCAACGCGTTGGTGGCAGAGTGTCCGCTGCCGATGACGGCAACTCGCTTGCCGCTGTAGCGTGCCCGATGCCGTTGCGTGACGTCGGGAATTCCGTAGGTGATGTGAGCAGATAGCGCCTCTTCCCCCCGCGCCGGCAGCCCGCCTGCTCCGGCAGGATTCGGAAAGCGATACGTCCCAGAAGCGTCGATAACAGCGCGCGCCGCGATGTATTCGTCGGTACCTTCGCGAGTTCGGATATGGATCGTGAAGGGAGCCTTCTCACGACCTGAACTTTTCATCTTGTCAAAGCCTTCGCGGCTAACGGAGAGAACCGTGACACCCAGCCGTATGTGCGGCTGTATTTGCGGCAGCTCACTGAGCGGTTTCAGATACTCTTCTACCAACTCGCGTCCTGTCGGCAGATGCTCAGACGCTGGTTCACGCCACGACGTCGGGAGCAGGAGCCGACGCGCTGCTTCATCGATGTTGTAACGCCAGGGCGAGAACATCCTGACGTGTGCCCATTCCAACACCGCCGATCCGACAGTCGCTCCCCTTTCAAAGACGATTGGAGTTTCGCCCGCTGCAACAAGATGCGCCGCGGCAGCCAATCCCACTGGTCCCCCGCCGATCACCGCGACCGGTAAACGAGTGTTGGTTGCCGCTCCAAACGAGCTTGGTTTTGTCATATGCGTGTAAGCATATGCGTCGTGCCACATACGTCAATCCGCATATGTTCTTGCAGTTAAGTCGCGATGCGAGGAATGTCCGGTCACTGATCCGGCAAATTCTGACCGACGGCCCGCCAGCGCCTACGACGATGCAAAAATATCGTGTCTACCAGGTTGACGCGTTCACAACGCGTCGCTTCACCGGCAATCCAGCCGGCGTCATTCCGAACGCCCACAGCTTAAGCGACACCGATATGCAGGCGATCGCGCGGGAACTCAACAACTCGGAAACAGCGTTTATCTTTCGGCTCGATGCGCGAGATCACGACGTCCGCGTCCGCTTCTTTACTCCGACGTCAGAGGTGCCTTCCTGCGGCCCCGCCACGACTGCGGCACATTACGTCCGCGCCTTGGAAGAGAAGCTTCCGGCGTCGACTCTTGTTCAGAAGATCGGCGCGGGCACTCTGCCACTTGACGTCGCATACGAAGGCGTGACTACCGCATCATCATGACGAAGGGTCCGCCGGAATTCTCGCCGCCATTAAGCTCGAACTACCGCGACAGCATCCTCAGCGCTCTGGGGCTCGACTCGGACGACTTGGACGACGACCGCACACCTGTGCAAGTTGTTTCGACCGGGCACTCGAAAGTGTTTATTGAATTGCGCTCTATCGCGAGGCTGCATCAGATTTCGTCGCACCTATGGCCCTGTCGCGCATTAGCGCGCAGATTTTCTGCAACGGTTATTATCTGTTCGTAATTGGCAATGACATGCCGATGGTCGCTCACGCGAGGATGTTCGTTCCAGCTATCGAATTTTCCGAAGATCCTGTGAGAGGAAACGGTGCCGGTCCGCTCGGCGCTTACATCGTTGCACACCGGCTGACGGCGACGAACGCAGAGACGTTTCGCCTGAGCGTTCGTCAAGGCGAAGCAATGGGGCGACCGGGGCAAGTCGACGTCTGCGTCGATCGAGCAGAGTCAATTCCGCTCACCGTTCGGGTTTCAGGTCGCGCCGTTGTTGGTTTTCAATCCGAATTAGTCTTATGAATAGCCACTCTTTGAAGTCTCAAAACGACTACGGAAACCCGAGCACCGGGTGCAGTAATCAACAGTGGATTCAACTCTTGTGAAACCGATCGTTAGACCAACAGCGGTCGTCACCATTTTCCGCGCGCTTGCAGATGAGACCCGTCTGCGCCTGTTTAGCTTGATGGGAAAAGATGAGATTTGCGTCTGCTATCTCGTCGAAATCCTCGGCTCCAGCCAACCGAAAATCTCGCGCCATTTGGCGTACCTCAGGCGCGCCGGTTTGGTGGCGGCGCGACGCGAAGGAAAATGGATGCATTATCGCGTGACTTCGCCCGGCAGCGAAGGTGTACGGCGCATTCTGAATGCCGTCCGCTCCTGGTTGAATGTGGACAGCGAGATGGAAAAAGATCGGCAACGTCTCGCGAGAATTTGCTGCAGCGCGCGAAAACCAGCGGCGGTGGACGGAGCTCCGACGCCAGCGCGGTTCCGAGATGCAGCTTAGTGCGATAGAATTTGTAGGTTCCCTCGTCGCCCGTCGCCACTTAAGGATTACTTAGGCGTCGCGGACTCGGTGATGACGAACCTCACCACGGGTCGGGTATCCGATCGGCGTACACACTCCGAGAAGCCAGCGCGAAGATATGCGTTGAACAAGACCTGTCTGCGCAAACACGTCGGGCATTGACGCTTTTCTCGGCTTGATCGGATAAGCCTCCACGAGCGTGCCTCGGCGCTGGCTAACATAAGCGGTTGCCGCTTTGATGAGTTGCACGCTCACGCCCATTCGCCTGAAACTTCTCGCAACGAAGAGACATGATATAGACCAGACAAGTTGCGCATCGATGGGTTTAAGAACCCGCGAGTTGGTTAGCCGTACGAAGTCAGAGCGCCGTGCAACTGAGCACCACGCGATTGGCACCTCCTCTTTGTATGCGAGCAGGCCGGGAACTTTGCCGCCAGCAACGAGGCGCTTCATCGCCTGCTTATTCTCGTCTCCCTTCCTCGTTTCGTATGCAGCGCGTTGTAAACGCCACAACATGCACCAGCAGCCGCCACACGCGCCGCGCGCGCCGAAAAGCTGCTCCAAGTCTGCCCATCGATCAGCGGTGACAGGACAGAATACCAAACCTGAGGCAGACGATGTTAGCTTGGCGTCATCACGACCGTCAGCACGCGAGGAGGCGAGGAAAATAGATCCATCCTTTAGCCTGTGACGCAGCGCCGCGCTGCTCGCCTTGTTACGCTGATTGCCCGGCCGCGACTTCCCGCCCATTACCGAAGCTACTGACGCGCTTGGTCTGCAGCTTCCAATTTCCTGCTCAATTTACCTTGCTCTGGTGTCGCATCACCCGAATGCCCGCGGCGAAGCGTGCGAGAGACGCTTGGATAGCCGTGACGTAGTCCGGCCGCCAGAGTATTTCGAGCACGTCGAGATTCTGGCCGAGCAAAGGTATCGTTGCCGAAGCATCGGAGATTTCGACTCCCGACATTGTCGTGAGAATTTCGACCGTTGCGAGTTGAGCCCGGAGTGCGCGGGACGAGGCTTTCAGTAGCATGAACGGCTTTCGCACGAAAGCGTCCGAACCAACGAGCCAGTCCAGAGCATTCTTGAACGTTCCCGGAAGACCTCCCGCATATTCTGGAGTCGAGACAATGACGCCATCTGCGCGCCTCATCATTTCGATGAACTGCTCCACCACCGGAAAGTCACGAGGAGCGTTGTCTGGATTAAAATGCGGCAAGTCGCCTACCGCGCGGTAACGCTCAATTCTCAGGTGGGAAGGCGCACATCGCGCAGCGGTATCGAGGAGCCGAGTGTTCGAAGATCCGCTGCGCAGACTTCCAGAGATCGCTGCGCAGTAGAGCGTCGGCCTTACTTCTGACATTACGCTCACGGGGAACTTAGCCTAGTCCGCGCTTTCATCGAGGAGGTAAGCTATAAGTTACGCCTCCGTCTTCTCCCAAGAACTGCAGAGTCGGTGTGCCGTCGGCGGCGACCTGTAGGAGGACGCGGTTATGACCAGCGATGTCCTTCAAGCGCAGTGCAACCGACCCGTCTTCGCTGCGGCCGAGATATAAGCGGTAAGGTGCAGGTGCGTGTGCTGCGTAATACTTTTCCTGTTCATCTCTTGATAACGCGAGTACGTCGCCCAACGAGAACTCAGGCCTATCCTGCATACTGATCGACACCGACTGCTTACCGTCCTCATCCCCAGCATCCAAACTGAACACTTGGTCCTGCTCGTAGCGGTCAAACGAGAGATGTCCGTGGCTGCTAACCTGTCCGTTTTTGTCCCTCGCCCCCGCGAAAATTAGCCCGCCGGACTCAGTGCCCTCATCGTTGAAAAATAGCAATCCCGCAGCGTCCGCTCGGCTCAAGTGAGGATACTCCTTGCCGCGAAATACGATGCCGGGAAATGAGCTGCGGCTTGAGAGCACCAGCCGTTTGGTTCCATCAGATTCGACGACGTTCAATCGGTGGACAGTGAGTTCGTCGAAAGACGCGTGCCGCTCGGTCGTACTTCGGAGTAGCGGAATGAAAGGACGGAGAACCAGCATCCACACACCGACGGTCAATATCACCAGTAACAGTCGTGTTCCATTAGAAGGGAGTATTCCATTAATTTTCATAGTATTTTGCTCACGGGGCAACAGCGCTGCGACAGACAAGGATTTACCCTCTCATCTTTCCTAGTATCACTCAGCAGAGCACTTGATGGATGGATTCTGTTCCCGCCGCCAAAGAACTCCTGAGGTGCTCGATCGTTCGCATCGTGGCTGCAAAAGCGCAGTGACAGCAGCCGCCGTCAGTCAAATAAGCGAATCCCAGCGGCTTTTCGCCTTTTTACCTCCAGCCGAACCCAGAAACGAACTACGTTCACGCCCGACACGCTGATCTACGC
>JALZAD010000196.1 GCA_030948555.1 Verrucomicrobiota bacterium
CCTTTGATGAAACACCGGCCGGCGTGCTGGTGCAGATCATCCACGACATGAACTTCCGTGTCCCTGCGCTCGCACCTGTAGCGGATCAGATCATCGGCGGCTTCTTCATCCACTACGTCGCGAATCAAACTCTCCAGCACATGAAAACGCACCTCGAGTCGCGGAGTTAAATAGCCGGTATGCGAAACGGGAAAACGCGACGGGCCGTCATCACCGGCATCGGCCCGATCACTCCAATCGGCACTGGCCGCGAAGCATTTTGGCGCGGTCTGCGCGCGGAGAAGAGCGGAATCCGCCGCATCTCTACTTTCGACACCACGCCGTTCCGCGCGCATTGCGCTGGTGCGATCGATTGGGTCGAGGAAGATCATTTCCCGCCGCATCGCTTGAAGCGGCTTGATCGCTTCGCGCAATTCGCGGTCGCGTCGGCGCGGCTTGCTTTGGAAGACGCGGGCATCTCCTGGTCGCGCGAAACCCCGCAGGATCGCATCGGCGTCAGCTTCGGCACCGCGCTCGGCGGCATCGCGAACGCCGAAGATCAGCACGCTTACTTCCTGAAGAAGGGAACACGCGGCGTAAATCCGACGCTCGCTCTGCAAGTCTTCGGCGGCTCCGCGCACTCGAACATCGCGATCGAGTTTGGTTTTCGCGGGGTCGGCACCACGAACTCGAACAGCTGCGCCAGCGGCACGGTCGCGGTCGGCGAAGCGCTGCGTTACATCCGCGATGATTTCGCCGACGTGATCGTGGCCGGCGGCGCGGAAGCTCCGTTGAGTCCGCTCACTTTCGGCGCCTTCGCGATCATCAAAACGATGAGCACCTCAACGGGTGACCCGGCGCAGGCGTGCCGCCCATTCGATCTGCACCGCGACGGCTTCGTCATGGGCGAAGGCGCGACGTCGCTTATCATCGAAGAACTCGAACACGCGCAGAAACGCGGCGCGCACATTTACGGCGAAGTGCTGGGCTACAGCCTGAACAACGACGCGTTCCACATGACCACGCCGCTCCCCGGCGGTGACTCTTGCGTCCGTGCGATGCACGACGCGCTCCGCGATGCGGAGCTCGCGCCTGAGCAGATCGACTACGTCAACGCCCATGCCAGCTCGACGCAGATGAGCGACGGCACGGAAACAAGTGCGCTGAAGCAGTTCTTTGGCGACCACGCGAAGCAGTTGATGGTCAGCGGAACGAAGGCCTACACAGGCCATCCGCTAGGCGCGAGTGGTGCGATCGAAACCGCGATCAGCGCGCTCGCCCTCGAGAACCACTGGGTCCCGCCGACGCTGAATTACACCACGCCCGATCCCGCCTGCGATCTCGACGTGGTGCCAAACCACGGCCGCTCGGCCGAGCTGAACTACGTCTTGAGCAACTCCTTCGGTTTCGGCGGAATCAACGCCTGCGTCGTGCTCGGACGCGTTCGTTAGGCGAGCAAGTCGGGCCGGTTTTGCTTCGTCCGTTCCCGCGCCTGCACTTCTCGCCAGGCTGCGATCTCGCCGTGATTCCCGGAGAGCAGAACGTCTGGAATTTTCCATCCCCGGAACTCTGCTGGTCGCGTGTACTGCGGCGCTTCGAGCAAGCCGCGCGTGAAGGTTTCATCGGCGGCCGATTGCTCATGGCCTAAGACGCCGGGCAGCAGCCTAACGACTGCATCAACCACCACGACGGCCGCGATTGCGCCATTCGTCAGCACGTAGTCGCCGATCGAGATCTCCGCGTCGGCGAGGTGTTCGGTCACGCGATGATCGATGCCTTCGTAATGCCCGCAGACAATGATGAGGTGCTGTTTCGCGGAGAGATCCTGCGCGAGCGGCTGAGTGAAGGTGCGCCCTTGCGGCGTCATCAGCAGGACGAAGCTCTCGTTAGTCCGCAGCGCTTCCACCGCGGCGAAGATCGGCTCCGGTTTCATCACCATCCCCTGCCCCCCGCCAAACGGCGCGTCATCCACGATGCGATGCTTGTCCGCCGTCCAATCGCGGATGTTGTGGATGCGCAGGTCGAGTTGCCCGCTCGATTGCGCGCGCTTCATCATGCTCTCGCTCAAGGGCGCGCGGCAGATCTCCGGAAAGAGCGTCAGGATGTCGATCCGCATCGGTGCGAACGTGGAGCAGGCTGCGTCGCGCGCAAGATGCGGCGAACTCCGCTTGATCGCCGCCGCGTTTTTTCACTACACTCCGCCGCGATTCTCGTGAGCAAAAAGTCGCTGAAAACTTACGCTGATGTCCGCGCCGCTTTCGAAAATGGCCGCGTTCTGAAGGCGTCGCGATCCGAGCTCGAGGAATACCTGGCGGCGACGGCTTGCGAGAAAACGGACGACCCTGCGCAGCGTGCACAGCTCTGCGAAACCGGTTCGGCGCTGCGGCAACTGATCGTGACGCGCCGCGGCGAGGAACTTCGCCGCCCATCTTCGCTCGCGGTTTTCGCGGTGATCTTGTTAGGCGCAGGCCTGCTTTGGTGCGGAGCGCAAACTTACCTCTCGCGACGCGATTACGCGGCGACGACAACTGCGTCGGACAGCAGCATGGCGCAGTATTCCGCGAGCTTTGCGGCGGAAGGCCTGCAGACCGACGCACGGACAACGTTGACGATTTCAGAACTCGCGGAACGCGCGCCGAGCATCCGCTCTGGAACGGTGCAGGCATGGTGGGCCGGCGAGCAGGCGCGGCAGGTGCAAGCACTCGAGCGGCAGGCGAAACGGCAAACGCTCGCCGGCGACCGCGATGGTGCGGCGCGTTCTGCGCGGCGCGCGGATGCGATCCGAAATTCCATTCCGTCGCTCGCCGCATCGGAAAGAACGTCGCCGCGTTGAGGATGCATTGCCGCATTCTCGCTCTGCTCGCGCTCGCCCTTTGCGCAAAAGGTTTCGCGTCCGAGCCGCCGGCGTTCATCGGCCCGATTCCGGTGCAACGTGTCGCGCCGGATACACCGCTCGTCATCGACATGCATCGCTTCTATCAGGCGACGCCGGAGTCGAAGTTGGAGATCGCGAAAGTCGATGGTGCGGAGGTCACTTTCGATCCTGCGAAGTTTGAACTGACCGTGACGGCGCGATCGCGCGGGATCATCGATGTGCCGATCACTGTGGCGGCTGGCAAAGCGAAGCTGCAGGCAGTGCTCACGCTCGCTTCGGCTGAAACACCAACCCACCACTTCGTGTTTCATCCGTCGGAAACTGCGGGGAAGGTTTCCGTGGCCGGAACGTTCAACGGCTGGAGCGCAGACAAAACGCCGCTGAACGGCCCGGACGCGAACGGCGATTTCGCGGCGGATGTCGCGCTCGATCCGGGCCGTCATTCCTACAAGGTGGTGGTCGACGGAAAGTGGATCCTCGATCCTGCAAATGGGGAGACGGAAGACAACGGCGCGGGCGACAGAAATTCGGTCGTGACAGTTCGCGGGAGCGAGACGACTCCGCCGGTCATCTACGCCGACCGCATGGACGGCGATGAAGTGATCATTCGCTCCGTGGGAAAACCGCTCGCGCATGTTTCCGCCGTGCTGGAGAACGACAACCGCACGCGCAGCGTCGAGTCGCGCGTCGACGGTGATTTCATCCGCGTTCGTGCTTCGTCCGGCGTGCTCCGGGTGATCGGCTGCGACGCCGACGGCGTGCCGACGAACACGGTGGCGATCGCGCGTGGACCAGCGAAGTCGTTCCAGCTGCACGATGCAGTCATGTACTACGCGTTCACCGATCGTTTCGCGGACGGTGACAAGGCGAACGACAAACCGATCGATGATCCAAACGTCGCGCCGCAGGCGAACTACCACGGCGGCGATCTCCGTGGGATCAAAGCGAAGATCGACGATGGCTACTTCGACTCGTTAGGCGTGAACACGGTCTGGATCGCGCCGTTAAATCGCAACCCGGATCACGCCTATCGCGAGTCGCCGGAGCCGCATCGTTGGTACACCGGCTATCACGGCTACTGGCCCGCTTCCGCGACCGACATCGATCCGCACATCGGAACGCCGGCCGATCTGAAGGCGCTCGTCGCGGCGGCGCATGCGCACAAGATGCGCGTCATTGCCGACCTCGTGCTGCATCACGTGCACGAGGAACATCCGTGGTGGAAGGAACACCGCGAGTGGTTCGGCCAGCTCGAGTTGCCCGATGGCCGGCAGAACCTGCGGCTCTGGGACGAGCAGCAATTCACAACCTGGTTCGAGCCTTACCTGCCGTCTTTCAACTTCGAAAATCCAGAGGCCGTTCGCGCGCTGATCGACAACAGCGTTTGGTGGGCGAACACCTACAAGCTCGATGGTTTTCGCCTCGATGCCGTGAAGCACATCGTGCCGAGTTTCTGGTGGAAATTCCGCAGCGCGCTGCGCGAGCGAGTCGAGAAACCGCGCGGCACTCCGCTCTATCTCGTGGGCGAAACGTTCAAGGATCGCGCCGGCATCATGTCCTTTGTCGGGCCCAACATGCTCGATGGGCAGTTCGATTTTCCGCTCTACGACGCAATCAAGGATGTCTTCGGCCGGACGAGCGGCGACATGCAATTGCTCGACGATGCGCTGAGTTCATCCGAGCGCGCCTACGGCAAAGAGACACTCATGTCGCCGCTGATCGGTAATCACGACAAGGGACGCTTCATGGCCTTTGCAGATCGCGACCTGCCCGACCCGAGCGGCGCGAAGGAAGAGGAAGTTGGCTGGAAGAATCCGCCGCAGGTCGATGACGCCGCGAACTACAGGAAGATCATGCTCGCCCAGGCGTTCCTCATGGCGATCGACGGCGTGCCGATGATCTACTACGGCGACGAGATCGGCATGACAGGCGCGGGCGATCCAGATAATCGGCGCGACATGCGCTTCGGCGAGCAGGTGAATGCAGATGAACGCGGCGTGCTCGACGACATGCGCAAGCTCGGCGCGATCCGCCAAGCGCATGCGGCGCTGCGTTATGGAAGTCGACGCACCGTCGTGTCAGACGCGAACAGCTATGGATTTGTCCGGGCGCACCTCGCTGATCGCGTCTTATATCTCGCGAACCGCGCTGATGCCCCGACGCATATGAAGGTGAACGTCGCGCCGGAGATGGCGGACGGCGATTACTCCGATGCGTTGAGCGGGACGAAAGCGAAGGTTGTGCGGGGCGAGCTGGAAATCGACGTGCCGCCTCGCACCGCGATGTTTATCACTCGTTA
Organism: Verrucomicrobiota bacterium; assembly: GCA_030948555.1. Lineage (GTDB taxonomy): Bacteria > Verrucomicrobiota > Verrucomicrobiia > Chthoniobacterales > UBA10450 > JACCTI01. Next base: position 5,154 of record JALZAD010000196.1, read on the forward strand.
GGCGCTACTCGAGGATCTCGAGCGTGGCCCGTTGATCGTGCCGCGAAGCGGAGCTGGCGAGCAAGGCGCGGATCGCCTGGATTGTCTGACCGTTGCGACCGATGATGCGCCCGACGTCAGTCTGACGAAGGGCTAGCCGAAAGATGATGTTCCGGCCGTTCGCGCTCTCGGTCAGGATCATCTCATCGGGAAATTCGATGAGCTGGCGAATGACGAACTCGAGGAATTCTTTCATCCGCGGGACTCGTTAGGCCGGAGTCGCTTCTGGAGCTGGCGCGGGGGCAGGCTGCGCACTCGCCGCTGAGCGGTTCTTCTTAATCAAGCTCCGCACCGTGTCGGATGGCTGCGCGCCTTTCGAAATCCAATGCTCGATGCGCTCCATCTTGAGCGTGCTGTTATGGCCCTCTTTCTTCGGATCGTAGGTGCCGATGATCTCGATGAACTTGCCGTCGCGCGGGCTGCGGCTGTCGGCCACCACCACTTTGTAGTAGGGCCGGTTCGTCGTGCCTTCTCTGCGTAGTCTGATTGAAACTGCCATGTCTTCTTCTGGGTTAATTTTTCATCCGCGCCATTTGCGCCATCATCTTCTTCATCTTGCCCGCGTTCTTCATCATCTTGCGCATCTGATTGAACCGCTGCAGCAAGTCGTTCACTTCGGTCACCGTGCTCCCGCTTCCGCGGGCGATGCGCTGACGCCGCCGGGCATTTAGAATGTCGGGCCGCGCGCGCTCGTCGCTCGTCATCGAAAGCACAAT
>JALZAD010000048.1 GCA_030948555.1 Verrucomicrobiota bacterium
CGTTCCGCTCAAGCGCCGCTAAGCGCTCCCTCAACTGATCGCCGATTGCGCCGGCGTGAGCCTGACGAATTCACTTTCGTGCAGGACGGCTTTCTTCGTTCCACGAAGCAAGCGCCACCACTCGAGCGCGCAGCCGCCGACGATAAGAAACACGAGCACGAGGAACGCGCCGGCGACACACGCATCTAGTCGCCAAACGCTCGCCTGCCGGAGCATTGCGGGATTCTGCGCGAGCGAATCCGCGCCGCTCAGGAAGCCGATTTTCGGATCGGGCGAGAAGATTTTTATCCAACCGGCCGAGAACGTCACCGCGCACATGAAGAGCAATGGCGCGACCGTTGTCCAGGCGTAGCGCGCCTTGCCCATCTTGATCAGCAGCGTTGTCCCGAAGCAAAGCGCGATGACCGAGAGCAGCTGATTCGCGAGGCCGAAGAGCGGCCAAAGGGTGTTGATGCCGCCGAGCGGATCAATCACGCCTTGATACAAAAACCATCCCCACGCGCCGACCAGCACAGCGCTCGAAAACACATTCGCGGTCCACGATTGCGTGTTGCCAAGCGGACGCCACACGTTGCCTAACAAGTCCTGAAGCAGAAATCGCCCGACCCGCGTGCCGGCGTCAATCGTGGTCAGGATAAATAACGCTTCGAACATGATCGCGAAGTGATACCAGAGCGCGAGCGCGGTCGGGTTCGACGAGATGCGCGAGAACATGTGCGCCATGCCGACCGCGAATGTCGGCGCGCCACCTGCACGGCTGAACATGGTGGTCTCGCCAAGGTTCCGCGCGAGATCGTGCATGCCGGCTTCGGTCACCGGAAAACCAGCGGCGCTGATGCGCGTCACGATTTCCGTCGGCGTGCCTTTGCTGTTGATCGCGAAGTACTGACCCGGCTCGAGCACAGACGCGGCGATCATCGCCATCAATGCGACCATCATTTCCACCACCATCGCGCCGTAGCCGATGTCACGAATCCGCGACTCACGCGCGACCATCTTCGGCGTCGTGCCCGACGCGATGAGCGAGTGAAAACCTGACACCGCGCCGCACGCGATCGTGATGCAGACGAACGGAAACACCGGCCCGGCAAAGACCGGACCTGTGCCGTCGATGAAGCGCGAGATCGACGGCATCAGCAGCACGGGACGGATAACCAGAACTGCGACCGCCATGACCGCGACGGTCCCCAGTTTCAAAAACGTGCTGAGATAATCGCGCGGCGTGAGCAGCAACCAGACGGGAATGGTCGACGCCGCGAAGCCATAGAACATCAAGGCCCAGGCGAGCCATTTCTCGTCGCGGGTGAACCAGCTTTGCAGCAGCGGGAAGTTGCCCAGGAACTGACCGCCCCAGACGCCGAACGCCAGACCTGCGAGGCCGAATGCAGTGATCCATTTCACGCTGATCCGGCCGGTGCGCAGACCGACGCCCATGATGAGCGCGACTGGAATTGTCGTGGCCATGGTGAAGACACCCCACGGACTTTTCGCGAGCGCTTGCACGACGACGAGCGAGAGCACCGCCATCAGGATGATCATGATCGCGAGCACGCTGATGAGGGCGAGCGCGCCGACGCCGGCGCCGATCTCTTCCTTCACCATTTGCCCCAGTGTTTTCCCGCGCCGTCGAATCGATGCGAAAAGCACAATCATGTCGTGCACGCCGCCGCCCAGCGTCGCGCCAATCAAGATCCACAACGTGCCCGGAAGATATCCGAATTGCGCCGCCAGCACGGGGCCGACGAGCGGCCCAGGTCCGGCAATCGCGGCGAAGTGATGGCCGAACGCCATCCATTTGTTCGTCGGCACAAAGTCCTTCCCGTCCTCCTGCACCACCGCCGGCGTCGCGCGTTCGTCGTTCAACTCGAGCACCGTCACCGCGAGCCAGCGGCTGTAGAAACGGTAGCTGATCGCGAGCGCGCACAGTCCGGCGACGATGATCCACAACGCGCTGATTTGTTCACCGCGTGCGAGCGCGAGGACGCAGACGGAAAGCAGCCCGAGCGCGGCGACGCCGACCCACAGCAGTTTCTTCCAGAGGCTCATCCGCTCGGGCAATTAAGCGGACGGGCGAACCTACATCAAGCCGTCGCGCGCGCGGGTCAGTTGCGTGAGGCGATCTTCGAAATCACTCTTTCGCCGGCGATGTTCCTCAACCACCGCGGCGGGTGCACGATCGACGAAGGAGGAATTCGCCAGCTTGGTGTTGACGGTGCGCAGCTCGTCTTTCGTCTTCGCGATTTCCTTCTCGAGCCGTTCGCGTTCGGCCGCCGGATCTTCCACTTCCACGAGCAGGTGCAACTGCCCGAGCGGCGTCAGCGCGACCGGTGCGTTTGCTGTGGGTGCTCCATTCAGCGCGATGTCTTCTGCATTGAGAAGCCGCGCGATCGTCGGCAGTTCTTCGCTGAGCCAATCCTCAGACGCATGCAGAACAAAGCGCGCCTTCTTGTTCGAAGGAACACGCGACTCAGCGCGCAGATTCCTGCCGAGCTGAATGGTCTCGTAAATCGCGGCGACGCGACCCACTGCGTCAGCGTTTCCGGCGCGCTTCTGCGGCGGCGCTTCGAACTGGATCGTCTCCGAGCCGAAGCCGAGGACCGCCCAAAGTTCCTCGGTGATGTGCGGCATGAGCGGATGGAGCAAGCGAAGCACGGCGGACAAAACCACATCCATGACCGCGAGCGCGGAATGTTTCCGGGCCGCGTCTTCGCTGAAGATGTCCGTCTTCGCGACTTCAACGAACCAGTCGCAGTAGTCGTTCCAGAAGAAATCGTAGAGCCGCTGCGCGACGTCGTTAAACCGATACTCGCGATACGCCTCCTCGATATTCGTGATCGTCTCGTCCAGACGAGCGAGCACTTGCTGAGCGTAAATCGAGAGCTGGTGCTTGCTCAAATCGGGCGACGCTTCGCTCGCGCCGTGCATCTGGCGAAACCGCGCCGCGTTCCAGAGTTTCGTCGCGAAGTTTCTGCCCTCCTCGATCTGCTTTTCGTCGAAGCGAATGTCCTGGCCGCTCGGCGCGATCCGCATCAAGCCAAAGCGCAAACCGTCCGCGCCGTACTTCGCGATCAGGTCGAGCGGGTCCGGCGAGTTGCCTAACGACTTCGACATCTTGCGACCTTTCGGATCGCGGATAATGCCGGTGAAGAAAACATCGCGGAACGCAATGTTGTCTTCCACGCGCTCCGACTTGCCGGGTCGAAACTCCAGCCCAGCGATGATCATGCGCGCGACCCAAAAGAAAATGATGTCGGGGCCGGTCACGAGTGCAGACGTCGGATAAAACTTCGCCCGCGTCTCAGCGTCCATCGTTTCAAAAGCCCAGAGCCAGGACGAAAACCAGGTATCCAGCGTGTCCGGATCCTGCGTCCAACCTTCGCCCGGCGACTCCAGTTGCACGCGGATCTCCTCGTTAGGCATGTACCACGCCGGGATGCGATGGCCCCACCAGATCTGCCGGCTGATGCACCAATCTTGAATTTTCTCGATCCATTGCGCGTAGACCTTCTCCCAGTGGCGCGGGAAGAAGCGAATCAGATGCTCGCGCACTACGGCGAGCGCTTCGTCCGTTTTCGGATAACGCAGAAACCATTGCTCGCTCAGCCGCGGCTCGATCGGAACACCAGCTCGCTCGCTGAAGCCGACGTTGTTTTCGTAGGGCTCTTCCTTCGCGAGCAATCCTGCTTCCGCGAGCAACTCGGCCGCTCGCTTGCGCGCTTCGAAACGGTCGACGTCGTCCAGCTCCGGTAGAGCCGGGCAATTGATCCGCCCATCAGCATGCAGCACATCGATGACCGGCAGGTTGTGACGTTGCCCGATCTCGAAATCGACCTTGTCGTGCGCTGGCGTCACCTTCAGCACCCCGGTCCCGAATTCCGGATCGATGCCATCGTCCGAGACGATCGGGATTTTTTCCCGCACCAGCGGACGCCAGACCATTTTGCCTAACAAGTCCTGATAACGCTTGTCGTTAGGCGAAACAGCCAGCGCAACGTCCGCCATGATCGTCTCCGGCCGTGTGGTCGCGACTTCGAGGAAACGCCCGGGCTCATCGACCAGCTCGTAACGCACGAAGTACAAGCTCCCCTTCTGCTTCGTGGGGATGACTTCCTCATCCGAGAGCGCCGTCTGCGCCGCCGGATCCCAATTGATCATGCGACGCCCGCGATAGATGTGGCCGCGTTTGTGGAGCGCGATGAAAACGTCCGTCACCGCGCGGACGTAGCCGTCATCAAAGGTGTAACGCAGCCGCGCCCAGTCACACGAACAGCCGAGCCGCTTGAGCTGCTCGAGGATGATGCCGCCATGCTTGTCCTGCCACTCGACGACGCGGCGCAGGAATTCTGCGCGACCGAGTTCCTTCCGCGTCTTCTTCTCCGTTTTCCAAAGATGTTTCTCGACCGCCGTCTGCGTCGCGACGCCCGCATGATCCGTCCCCGGCAGCCACAACACCTCATGTCCGAGCATCCGTGCGCGCCGCGCCAGAATGTCCTGGATCGTGTTGTTCAAAACGTGACCCATCGTGAGCATGCCGGTCACATTCGGCGGTGGAATCACGATCGAGTAAGCCGGCTTCGCGGAATGCGCGTCCGCATGGAAATAGCCGCGCTCGAGCCAGTGTTGATACCACTTCGGCTCCACAGAATTTGGGTCGTACGTCTTGGACAGTTCGGCCACGGGGCAGAATCATCGAAGCGGTCGCGTCGAATGCAAATTGCCGGGGAACCTGTTACCTTCCGCGCTCCCAAGCATGCGCCTGACGCTGACCGCCTTCCTCATTTCATCTTCGATCTGCGCCGCGGCCGCGGCCGACGAGTGGAACGTGATCAGGCAACAAGGTCGCGACTACGTCAGCCTGCAGAATGTGGCGGAGTTCTACCGCTTCGCCGATTACAGCCACGCCAATCGCACCATCTCGTTGCGCGGTGAACATCGGACGATCCGCGCCCAGGTTGGGACGAGCGAGATCTTCATTAACGGCGTTCGCTTCTTCACCGACTTCCCACTTCTCGAAAAGGCGGACGCGCAGCTCATCTCGGCCATCGATGTCGGCAAGATCATCGAACCGGTCCTGCGACCGAGCCGAATCACCAACGCAGAGAAGGTGGAGACGGTCGTCCTCGATCCCGGGCACGGCGGCACCGACAACGGCACCTCGAATCCTTACGGGAGCGAGAAGAACTTCGCGCTCGATGTCGCCCTCGCCGCGGAGCGCGAGCTGACAAAGGCCGGCTACAAAGTGGAACTGACGCGCACGAGCGACACCGGCATTTCGCTCGAGGATCGGATCGCGTTCGCGAACCGCTTTTCACGCGCGGTGTTCGTCAGCATTCATTTTAACTCTGGCAGCGGCGGCGCGGGAATCGAGAGCTACGCCCTGGCGCCGGAAGGTGTTCCGTCGAATGCGGGCGGCGGGGGCGAAACTCACGCGACCTCAAATGAAACTTCGCCTAACGAAGGCAATGCGCAGGACGCGCAAAACATCGCGCTCGCGGTGGCGGTCCATGCCTCTGTCCTGTCGCGCGCGTCAGCATTCGATCGCGGGATTCGCCACGCCCGTTTCAAGGTGCTGCGACATGTGAAGATTCCCGCGCTCTTAATCGAGGGCGGGTTCCTGAACGATCCCGTGGAAGCTTCGCGCATCGCGACATCGCAATACCGTCAGCAACTCGGCGCCGCGATCGCGCAAGGCGTGCAGACCTACAACGCGGCGGTCAATTATCGCGCCGAAAGCAATGCGAGCTTTGCCGCCGTGCGCCCGAATCTTCCTCCGCACACCCGCTCCATCACCGATCCGCTCGACTCCGCGATTTCAACTGCGCCGCCGGCATCGGATCCTCCGTCGATCTCCATCAATGGCGGCCAATAACGACTCACGGCCGATCGGCGTTTTCGATTCCGGCATTGGCGGACTCACCGTGGTGAGCGCGTTGCGCCGCGCGTTGCCTAACGAGTCCATTTACTACCTCGGCGATACGGCGCGCGTTCCCTACGGCGGAAAAAGTCCGACGACCGTCCAGCGTTACAGCCTCGAGATCGCGTCGCTCCTTCTCGGGGAAAATGCGAAGACGATCGTCGTGGCGTGCAACACCGCTTCTGCCCTCGCGCTGCCGAGGTTGCAGGAAACCCTGCCCGTCTCGGTTACCGGCGTGATTGCTCCCGGCGCACAGGCCGCGATCGCCGCGACGCGCAACGGCCACATCGGCGTGATTGGCACACGCGCCACGATCAAAAGCGGGGCCTACGAACGCGCGATTCGCCAGCTCAATGCGGACGTCCGCGTGACCGCGCGGGCCTGTCCGCTCCTGGTGCCGCTGATCGAAGAGGGATGGCTGATGAGCGAT
>JALZAD010000060.1 GCA_030948555.1 Verrucomicrobiota bacterium
GTCTTGATGGGCTTCTTCTTTCTCCTCACGCTCATCTGCTGGGCGCGCTTTCTCGAGAAGAACACGCGGAATCGTGCCGCCTTTTACGTTGGCGCTCTGGCCTGTTACGCGCTGGCGCTTTTCAGTAAGACGACGGCCTGCACGTTGCCCGCGGCGCTCGTCCTGATTCTCTGGTTGAGGCGAATGCCGATCACGCTCAGGCGCTGGCTGGAGATCGCGCCGTTCGTCGCCCTCGCCGCCGCGATGGCCGCGGTGACGATCTGGTGGGAGCGCTATCATCAGGGGACACAAGGCGCGGCCTTCGCCGTCGGATTCGGTGAGCGCGTGCTGATCGCGAATCGCGCGCTCTGGTTCTATCTCGCGAAGCTGATCTGGCCCAACGAGTTATCTTTCAGCTACCCGCATTGGTCGATCTCCACCGCGCATCCGCTCGATTACCTCTGGCCAGTCCTGACGATCGCGGTGGCCTTCGCGATCTGGTTTCTGCGTCGTTACACCGGCCGGAGCGTTGAAGTCGCGATGACGTTCTTTGTCGCAACGCTCCTGCCTGTCCTCGGCTTCGTCATGCTCTGGACCTTTCGCTACAGCTGGGTGGCAGATCATTACCAATATCTCGCGTGCATCGGCCCGCTGACCTTGTTCGGCGCAGGAATTGATCGCGCCGCCAGCCGCTTCGGACCGAGCCGCAACCTGACACTCGGCGCGATTGCCGCCGTGCTCTTGCTCTCGTTAGGCGTGCGCACCTGGAAGCAAGGCGCGATCTACGCCGACGCGGAGACGCTCTGGCGAGCGACCATCGAAACGAACCCGCGCAGTGCGCTCGCGCATAACAGCCTCGGCGTCATCCTCGGGACGAGGAACGCGCCGATCGAAGATGAGCTCAGCGAATATCGAGCCGCGGTTGAGAGCGAGCCAAACGACGCCGAGGCGCACAACAATCAGGGCTACGCCTTGCAACGGCTTGGCCGGACCGACGAAGCGCTGCGCGAATACGAGAAGTCGGTCGCGGCCGATCCTCGTTACGCCGTCGCGCAGGGCAATCTCGCGACCTTGCTCCTTCAGCAGGGCCGCTCCGACGAAGCGGTCAGTCACCTCGAGAAAGTCCTCGCGATTGATCCGCAGAACGCCGCGCTCGAGCACTCGTTAGGCGACATCCTCGCGGCGCAAGGCCGGGCGAACGACTCGTTAGCGCACTGGAAGCGTGCCCTCGAGCTCGACCCACGTGACGCTGCTCTGCAGGCAAAGGTGGGACGCACGCTTGCCGCGGCCGGGCAATTTGATGCCGCGCTCCCGTATCTGCGCGCAGCGAGCGAACTCGCACCAGAGGACGCGCAGGCGCATTTCAACTATGCCGCAGCCCTTTCGTTGCTCAGCCGTTTCGCCGAAGCAATTCCCGAAAATCGCGAAGCTGTGCGGCTTCAACCGAATCTCGCGGAAGCACACCTGAATCTCGCCATCGCCTACCTGCAGACTGGCCAGATCAACGAAGGCGTCGCGGAATACGAACGCACCGCGGAGCTGAAACCGAACGACGCCGCCATTCACACCAATCTCGCGGCGATCCTGCGCCACCTCGGCCGAAACGCCGAGGCGGATACGCACGCGGAACGCGCCGCCGAACTCGCGCGGCAAGGGTTCTAAAGCCAGCGCATCACCGAGGCAGTAGGGGACGGCGCGCGGAGTTTTTCCCTTTCCAAAAGAGCGGCTCGCGCTCTTGTCTCCGTCGCGATGGCCGAGGCGAACAACAAACGAGTCAGTGCACGCGCGACCGGCATCGTCGGCATTGCGGTTTTGTGCAGCCGCGTTCTTGGGCTGATCCGGGAGATGGTTTTCGCCGGGCTTTTCGGCGCAGGCAAAAATCTCGACGCCTTCCTCATGGCGTTTCGCGTGCCGAATCTCCTGCGCGATCTGTTTGCGGAAGGCGCGCTATCGACCGCGTTCATCACCACGTTTTCGAAGCGTATCGCGACCGAAGGTGACGAGTCGGCGTGGCGTCTCGCGGACAAGGTGGCGACGCTCACCGCAATTTTCATGAGCGTGGTGACGCTGCTCGGGATTCTGTGCGCGCCGCAGCTCATCGGCCTGATGACGTGGTGGAGCTGGTCGCCTGAAAAGACCGAGCTCACCATCCTGCTCACGCGGATCATGTGGCCATTCATCCTCGTAGTCGCGCTCGCCGCGCTCGTCATGGGAATGCTGAACTCGAAGCATGTCTTCGGCGCGCCGGCCATGGCTTCGAGCTTCTTCAATCTCGGCTCGATCATCACCGGCGTGGCGGTCGGCTGGTGGATCGACCCACACTTCGGATCGCGTTCGCTGATCGGCCTCGCGATCGGCACGCTGGTCGGCGGGTTGTGGCAATTGGCCGCGCAGTTTCCTGCGCTGCGACGCGTGGGCTACCGTTTTCATCCGGATTTCGTTTGGCGCGATCCAGGCGTGCGAACGGTGCTGAAGCTGATGGCGCCGGCGGTGATCGCAGCCAGCGCGGTGCAGGTGAATGTGCTCGTGAACAGCGCGTTCGCCGCACAGCTCGGCGACGGCCCGGTGAGCTGGCTGAATGTCGCATTCCGGCTCATGCAATTGCCGCTTGGGCTGTTCGGCGTCGCGGTCGCGACCGTGGCCTTGCCGCTCGTTTCGCGCAGCGCGGCGACGGGCAACATGCCGGAATTCCGCGGCGCACTCGCGCACGCCATGCGGCTCGTTTTTCTCCTCACCATTCCGTCGGCCATCGGGCTCAGCATTCTGGCGGAGCCGATCATCGCGCTCATTTATGAACACGGACGTTTCACCGCGTTCTCCACTGCCCAAACCGCCGGCGCGCTGCGCTTCTACGCGTTCGGTCTGGTCGGCTATGCAGCGGTCAAAGTCCTCGCGCCTGCCTTTTACGCGATCGATCGACGCAACCTGCCGATGAACGTCAGCTTCATCTCGATCGGACTGAATTCTCTCCTCAACTACATCCTGACCTTCCGCCTCCAGCTCGGGCATCGCGGCCTCGCGCTATCGACCAGCGTGGTCGCGCTGACCAACTTCGGGTTGCTCTACGTGATGATGCGGCGCTACGTCGGCGCGCTCGAGACCGGCGCGTTGGTGCGCACTTTGGCCAAGCTTGGAATCGCCGGAGCCGTTCTCGCCGCCATCTGCTGGTTCGGCTCGCGCTTCTTCTTCGGCGGCGGCATTCCGGGTTCGGAAGTGCACCGGATCATCGGGGTTGGCAGCATCGTGATCGTCGGTGGCGCAGCCTTCTTCGCGGTCGCCTATCTGCTCCGCGTCGCGGAACTGCGCGACCTCGTGACCGTCGTTCAGCGCAAGGTGCGGCGTTAATCAGCTCAGCGCCTGCGCGAGATCTTCGATCAGGTCGTCCGGATGCTCGAGGCCGATCGAGGCGCGTAGTAATCCTTGCGGCGTGAGTGGATTTTCGCCGGTGACCGAAGCTCGATGCTCGATCAGGCTTTCGACTCCGCCGAGGCTTGTCGCGCGGGTGAAGAGCCGCATTTTGGCGGCCGCATTCATGGCCGCCTCGCGTCCGCCGCGCAC